>JAJNDL010000384.1 GCA_021156385.1 Moraxellaceae bacterium
GGGGAACAGCAGCAGTAGCGCGAGCAGCCGACGCAATCCTTGCGTTCTCATCGAGTCACATCCCTGTCGATTTGCCTGCTCCCGCCACGAAGTGGAGGAGCCGTTTGCAAAAATAGCAAAGCGATACAGGGCGTCGCGTAGCTTTTTGTCTTGCGATGGTTGCGTCTGACTCTGAAGTCAGGCCGACGACTTACACACTTCGTTGATGCGCGGCGTAAGTTGTGCGCCAAGCATGTTGCCAGCCTTCTGGGCGAAGTCGTTCAGCACCGTCGTGCGCGTGGAAAAGAATTTCTGTCCCGCGCCCGATCGCGCGAAATCCAGGTACATGGACTGCTCCTGGGAGGAAAGGCTGGCATAGCGTTCGCGGATGCTGTCATTGACGGCGTTGCGCAGCGCGAGCAGCTGCGCCTTCTTCATGACACCGCCGAGCAGCTTCGCGTAACCGGGCTGTTCGCCGAGGCAGCCGGTCTTGAGCGCGATGTCGACGGCATCGCCCAGCGCGTTCTCGGCGAGCAGGCTGACCGCCTTGCCGAGGCCGGTGGCGCTGGCCAGCGCGTCCAGCGTGGCGTCGTTCAGCGCGGCGCTGCCGGTGCGGCCCTGCAGGCGGCCGCCCTCGACGGCGACGACCTTGCGGCCGACGTCGGACTCGTAGAAGCGCCGCACCTGGGCAAGCTCGCTGCCGGAGAGGCTCTTCTTCATCTCGTCGTAAAGCGCACCGCGAATGTCGCCGGGCTTCACCGTTTCGGCGACGGTGGCGTTGACCACCCTGATCCAGTCGTCCGGGATCAGCGCCAGCGGTCCGGAAGTGCGGTCCTCCTGCAGCGGCTGGCGCAGCCAGGCGAGCTGGGACTCGAGGCCGCTGGCGGCGAGCACGGCGTTGATGTCGCTCTCGCTGCCCGGCATGGACTTGCAGGCGGAGAGGGAGACGGCGAGGGCAAGGACGGCAAGGCGCAGGGATTTCATTGTTCGGCCTCCGGGGTGGGCAGCAGCAGCGCCAGCATGGCGGACGCCGCGCGCGAAAGCGTGCGGCGGGGATGATAGACAACGCCCAGGCTGCGCCGCAGGTTGACGCCGGGAATCTGCAAAATGTGCAGCTCGTGGTCGGCCATGCTGGCGGGCAGCACGCTCCAGCCAAGGCCGATGGACACCATCATGCGGATGGTCTCCAGGTAGTTCGTGGTCATGCTCACCTGCAATTCCAGTCCCGCCTCCTGAAAAAGTCCTGAGGCGATCTGTCGCGTAAATGTTGAGGAGGAGGGCAGGATGGCGGCATGCGCGGTGAGGTCGGCCAGCGCCACCTTCCGCTGTTTCGAGAGCGGATGGTCGGGGCCGGCGACAAAGGCGAGCGGATCGTCCCAGATCTCGCGTGCAATCAGGCGGTCGTCGGGTTCCGGCGGCAGGGTGACGATGCCGAGCTCCAGGTCGCCCGAAAGCACGGCCTCGTAGGCGGCTTCCGAATCGATGAAGCGCAGGTCCAGGCGCACGTCGCGGTAGCGCGTGGAGAAGGCGCGCAGCGCCGGCGGCAGGCGGTGCAGGCCGATGTGGTGGCTGGTGCCGATGCGCAGCACGCCGGTCACCGGACCGGTGAGGTTGGCGACGGCGCGCTTCATGTCCTCCAGTTCGAGCAGGAGCTGCTGCGCCCGCGGCAGCAGGGTGCGGCCGGCCTCGGTCAGCGCGATGCGGCGCCCGACGCGGTCGAAGAGCGAGACGCCCAGCGACTCCTCCAGGCTGCCGATGCGCTTGGACACGGCGGGCTGGGTCAGGTGCAGGTTTTCCGCGGCCAGCGAGAAGGACTCGGCGCGGGCGACCTCGAGGAAAGCGGTGAGGGCGGCGGTATCCATGGCGGAATTCTCCTGGTCTCCCGGCTTGGCCACCTTTTCCGTCTTCCCCGGAGCGGGCTGGAGTGCGGGAAATGCGTGGCTCGAGCCGGGGTTCGGCCGGTGGCGGGCCCGTCAGGATTGCCCGCCGGTCTGGGCAGGGCAGCTGCCCGGGCGCCCGCACGGGATTCCTTCCGGTTATCCACCGTATGAAAATTATGAATTTGTTTTATGGGTGGCCCAGTCATAGCATTGCCCCATCGTAAAAGCCAGCCCGCCCCGGAGGCGGACGGATCAGGAGCAACGCCATGGGCAAGACCCTCTACGACAAGCTCTGGGACGACCATCTCGTCAAGCAACGCGACGACGGTTCCTGCCTCATCTACATCGACCGCCAGCTGCTGCACGAAGTCACCAGCCCGCAGGCCTTCGAGGGCCTGAAGCTGGCCGGCCGCAAGCCCTGGCGCCTGGATGCCAACGTCGCCACCCCCGACCACAACGTGCCGACCGACAAGGCCGAGCGTGCGGAAGGCGTGGCCGGCATCAAGGACGAGACCTCCCGCATCCAGGTCGCGACCCTCGATGCCAACTGCCGTGACTTCGGCGTGGTCGAGTTCACCATCAACGACGAACGCCAGGGCATCGTGCACGTGGTCGGCCCCGAGCAGGGCCTGACGCTGCCCGGCATGACCGTGGTCTGCGGCGATTCGCACACGGCCACGCACGGTGCCTTCGGCTGCCTCGCGCACGGCATCGGCACCAGCGAAGTCGAGCATGTGCTCGCCACGCAGTGCCTCGTGCAGAAGAAGTCGAAGAACATGCTGATCAGGGTGGACGGCAAGCTCGGCGACGGCGTGACGCCGAAGGACGTCGTGCTCGCCATCATCGCCAGGATCGGCACCGC
>JAJNDL010000385.1 GCA_021156385.1 Moraxellaceae bacterium
TAGCAGAAGCCCATGGGCAGGATGGCGACACGCTCGCGAGCGTAGAACTGCTCCGGCGTGATGCCCATCCAGTCGCGCAGGCGCTCGCCGCTGGCGTCGTCGAAGGGAATGCCGGAGAGATGCGCACGCCGTCCGGGTGCCTGACTGGCGACGAGTATGCGTGCCGCAGGATGCACCTGCAGGATGGGGCGCGGCGCGTACGGAAGATGCTCCTGGCAGAGCGTGCAGCTTTCGACTTCAGCCAGCAGGGGAATCCGGGACATCGGCATGTGCAAGCATGAACAGCGGGTCCCGAACTATCGGACAAGCGCAGCCCGATGACAAATGCGCGATGGCTTTCAGGCGCGGCCGCACAATGACGCCTGCGCATAAGCGCTGCCGGCGCTAGGCGGTCTTCTCCTCGCGCGTGCTTTGCCGGAACTCGCCCGGCGTGGTGCCGGTATAGCCCTTGAAGTAGCGGATGAAGGAACGGCTCTCGGTGAAGCCCAGCCGCCGCGCGATCTCTTCCACGGAGAGTGCCGACTGCTGCAGATACTTGCGGGCCAGCTCGGCGCGCAGGTCGTCCAGGATGAGCTGGTAGGACGTTTCCTCGTCGGCCAGCTTGCGATGCAGCGTGCGCACGTTCATGCCCATCTGCTCGGCCACGAATTCCTTGCGCGGCGAACTGTCGGCAAGCATGGCGCGCAGCAACGAGCGCACCTGGTCGGAGAGCGAATACTTTTCCTTGAGCGCGGCCAGCGAGACCTGGGCATGCTGCTCCAGCGTCTCGCGCAGGTTCACGTCGGGCTGGCGCAGCGGGAATTCGAAGATCTGCGGCGAGATCACGATGGCCGACATCGGCTGGTTGAAATACACCGGGCAGCGGAAGATCTGCTGGTACTGCTTGAGCAGCGTGCGGTCGGCGGGCGGCTCGTGCTCGAAGCGCACGGCCAGCGGCGAGAGATCCTGCGCGTCGGCCATCCAGCGCGAGTAAGAGGTCCAGGAGGCCAGCACGTTCTCGATGATGTGGCGGCGCACCTGTACGTCGCTGAAGCGGCAGTTCCAGCGCACCACGATGGCACCGGGCTCGTGCTCGATCACCGAGGTGCCCATGTCCCCCACCAGCTTCTCGTACTGCGGCACGCGCGACACCGCCTCGGCCAGCGTGTTGCTGGTCATGGCGATGTAGCCGACGACGCTGTAGGAGCCGGGCTGGATGTAGTAGGAGGTCTGCAGGCCGAAGAGCGGGTTGCCGCAACGCGGCAGCACATAACTCAGCAGGCGCTGCAGCACGTCGCCGGGCAGGCGGCTGTTGTTGTCGAGCAGCACCTCGGCGGGGATGCCGGCCTCGGCCAGCATCTTTTCGCGCGACAGGCCACAGGCCTCGGCGCTGCGCAGATACTGCTGCAGGGCAGGGACCGAGATGTGGCCAAGATTTTCCGGCGTAACTGGCTGATTCATGACGGACGCAGGTTGTTGTTTTTAGGGTGCGCGAAACAGGCCGTACCAGCCAATACTAGGAAATGCGCTCATCCCTGCCAATGCAGCGTGTCGCCTGCTCAACGGGGCTTTGTCGCATGGGGCGCATTCCTTCGCTCATCAAGGTATGGAGTTCATGCCGGGATTGTCGGCCTGCAACTGGTCGCGCATCGCCTGGATGCGCCGCAGCTTCTCTTCTCCTTCGGCAATCTGCTCGGGCGGCAGGCCGGCGCGGCGCGCACGCTCGATATCGGCCTGGAGCTTCGGAATCTCGGTATCGGCCGCCTTCACGAACTGCGCTCCATCGCGGCCGCCATGCTTTGCGCCGCATCCACGGTGGATTCGGGCAGCGGCGGCAGCGGCACATCGGTGGCCGCCGGCGCCGTCGCGACGACCTCACCCGATGGCGGCAGTTCCGGCAGGCGCGTATCGCCGATGGGGCGCAGCACCGTC
Organism: Moraxellaceae bacterium; assembly: GCA_021156385.1. Classification (GTDB taxonomy): domain Bacteria; phylum Pseudomonadota; class Gammaproteobacteria; order Pseudomonadales; family Moraxellaceae; genus UBA2031. The sequence continues at coordinate 1,912 of JAJNDL010000385.1, forward strand.
GGCTGTTCCTCCGCCACGACCGTGTCGCCCTCCCCGCTCCAGAGCCAGCGCCCGGCCACTATGACGGCCACGGCCACCAGCACGAGGCTCGCCAGAATCCAGCGATTACCGTTCATGCGCCTTTACCTCCCTGCGGACGGGCCAGCGGCAACAGCGCGGGACTGAGGCGGATGTCGGCGTCGCGACGCAGTTTTTCCAGCGTGCTGCGGTAACCCTGCACGGCCTTCTGCTTGGCAATCGCCTGGCTGGCGAGGTAGCGCACGGACTCGCTGTCTTCCGGTTGCCACCCCATCACGCGCTCCTCAACCAGCAGGATTTCCCAAGCGGGCACCTCGCCCTCTCCACCCGGCATGCGCACGGGCCTCGAGGCCACTCCGGGCTTCTGCAGGAAGGCGAAACTGTCCAGCCAGTCGTTGCCTTTCTCGCCATGCACGATCCAGCCGAGGTCGCCGCCGGTAGCGGCGTCGGCTGCGATGGAGAAGCGTCTGGCGAGATCGGCAAAGCCCTCGCCCTTCTTCAGGCGCTCGGCGATCTCGCCGGCGCGCTTCTCGTCCGCAACACGGATGTGGCGCGCCTTCACCTTCTCGATGCGGCGGAATTCGTCGCGATGCGCCTGGTAGAAAGCACTGATTTCTTCCCTGGTAACCGCCGCCTGCAGGTCCTTCAGGTGTTGCGGGTCGTCATGGATGTCGGCGGCGACGCCGAGGTGGGCCATCCAGCCGGTATGGATCAGGCGGTCCTCCATGGCGCGGCGGAACACGGCGAAGTCCGCTTCGCCCAAACCCTCGGCCGAGCGGGCCCACGCCAGGATGTAGCGATGCTTCAGCAGCTGCCGTGCCTGTTCGGCGGCAAAGGCGCCGTTGCGCCCGTGCAGCTGGTTGCGGCCTTGTACATTCTGCGCGTCATAGACCTCGAGCAGGGTCACCTGGCCGGGCGCACCGGCGAGGCGGTATTTCAGCAGCGCGACTTTCGCTGCCGCGGCACGCTGCTGTTCGTTGAGCGCGTACTCGAGCTGGAGGCCGGTATTGCCGCCGACGACATTCGTCCACTCGGCATCGGTCGGCGCACGCTCGGCCACGATGAGCCCGTTCAGCGTGCCGCCCTTCTCGCGTTTCAGGCGTGCCTCGAGCTGGGTCCGGAACGCTGCCTGCAGGTTGGAAATCATGGCCTGCTCGATCTGCATGGCCGGGCTGAAGCCGACCTTGTTGTCCTCGATGAGGTGCTCGTCGGGATCGGTCGCACGCGCATGCGCAGCGATGAGACGGTCGTCGATGAGCGCCTGCACGACGCCGGCGCGGGTGATGGAGCTGTCGCCCTTGCTGGCGACGCGGAACATGACGTCGATGAAGGCATTGCCGAGCGGCTCGCCGTTCACGGTCGCCGCCAGCTCCGGCCTGTCGAGGTCATGACGGACATCGGCCATGACGCCGAAAGGCAGGCAGAGGCAGAGTCCGGCGGCAAACAGTTTTCGCATCGGCATGGGCAGTGGTCCTGTTCGGTCGCAAAGAAAAGGGGCGTTCCGAAGATACGCCCCCAAACCTGCAATGAAACGTTACGCGGGACGGGCGGCAGGATGCGCCCACCGAACATCAGAAGCGTTCGGCTGCCCGGTTCAGCACGCGCACCACCATCGCGATGGCATGCGGAACCACAACGCGGGCTACACGCTCGCGGTCGGCATCATCGGTGCTGGACAACACGATGCCGCCCTGCGAGTACGCCACCGCGCCACCCTGGGTCAGCAGGGGGCGGATGTCGGTCGCAGTGGAAGCGAGCGGCGTCAGGTTGTTCAGCGCAGTGGTCACGAGTGCGGAGTTGTTCAGGCCGCGGGAGTAGTAGTTGTCGTTGACCCAGGTTTCCCAGCCGCTGTGGTTGAGTGCGGAGGTCGTCCACACGTGGTGCGGCTGCAGCAGGTCGGTGGTGTGCAGCACGAAGCCCAGCTTCTGGACGGTCGGCGCGGCCAGGAACTGCGAGAACCAGTACTGGCCCAGGTTGTCGATGGGCTGGAAGGGAATCTTCTCGAAGTCGGCGTACATGCTGCGGGTCGAGTAGCCACCGAGGCGGTAGTTGGCTTCGGTCTTGTCGTAGGCGTTGTACTTGGAGCTGTCGGCGTAGAACCAGCCGGTGAGGCCGCCCCTGCCGTCGTCGAGGTAGTCGCCGACCAGCCAGGAGGCCGCCATGTTGTCGATGTCGCCCCACACGGTCAGCTTGGCGTAGTTGTAGCCGCCGAGATCATTGCCATGGGCATCCACGCCCTGCGTATGGTTCTGGAAGTGCCAGTAGCTGGTGTACTTCACGATCGAGGCGCCCGCACCCCAGACCGGCGCGAGCTGGCAGTCACCG
>JAJNDL010000386.1 GCA_021156385.1 Moraxellaceae bacterium
CTCGGCCTGCGCCAGCCGGCGACCGCGAGTGCGGCGCTCATGGCCGGCGGCATGCAGGACGAGGCGCGCCTGCTGGTCGGCTGGCAGGCAGGCGACAGCGACTACCTCGAGATCAGCGGCGACCTGCAGCGCTTCCAGGCGCAGGACGGCAGCGAGCTGGGCGAGCTCTCTGCCGGCAGTGTCGGCTATCGCCGGCTGCTGACGCCGGCGGCGGGGGGCTGGAGTTTGGAAGCGGGCGTCACGGTGGCCGATACGCGCGTGGAGACGACGCTGCCGAGCGTGTTGCTGCCGCTGCTGCCGGTGGGGGAGGCGCCCGATCCGGGCTTCTTCGTGCCGCCGCCGTACACGCAGTACCGGCTGGCGCTGGCGTTTGGCACGGAGGTCGGCGAGGGCTACCAGGCGTACTGGCAGCCCTTCGGCGAGGTTGGCGCGACGGATGATCGCGAGACCGGGAGTGGTTATGACTTTCGTCTGGGGGTGCTGGGGCCGGTGCTGGGGGAGGATCGGTTGCGGTTCTTTGTCGAGGGCGCGCGGGGGGCGCAGAGTGGGCAGGAGCGGAGGGTGTTGGTTAGTGTGACTTATAGCTTGCGGTATTGAGTTGGGTGGTTGGTGAAAGGGTGGCGTAGAGAGGCCTGTGGTGGGCGCTACGGCGCTAAGCGAGGTGGGTTGTTGCGGTTGTGGAGTTGCTTGGTTTCACTGCCCGGTGCGCCTTGCCGGCGGGGCCTCACTTTCTTTTGCTTCGCCACATCCTCGCGCAGCGAGGTGAACGTCGGCGAAGCCGACGGCCCGAAGGGTGAGGCCGCAGGCCGAGTAAAAGAAAGTAAGCAAAGAAAAGGCGATGACGCTGCTGGCTGGACGCAGCGGAATTTTTTGTCGCGGTTTCTTGCGGGGGAGTTGAGTTGTTCGGGGCCTGGAGTGGAGTTCGTTTTGATGGCAGGTGAGTGGCTGGCTGCGAGAAGCAGGGATGGTGATGTGCCGCGGGTTGAGATTTTCGGGTCGGGCTTTGGGCTGGCGAGGGTTGCGAGCTGGCGATGCGTGTCAGGGTGGATGCGTCTGAGTGAGGACGAACTCGCGAAGGGGTTGCGGGACGTGTAGGGCGGAACACCCGCAGGGTTTTTCGCCTGGCGGTTGCGAAAGGCGAGTCCTGTTTGCAGAGTGGGAATCGGTGGGGTCGTGCGTGGCGATGGGCGTGACAGGTCGCCGTGCATTCGGGTGTGGCGTGATGTATTACAAATTGCCGCACCCTGTTAATGAAACACTCCGCGCACTCCCGGCGCGCAAGGCGCACTATGTGCTACGGCGTCAGGGAAGGCGCAGCAATCGCGATGAGAGATTCGCGGCAATGCGATGCACTCATCGCAAAGCGGAAACCGCCACGGATGGAGGTGACAGTGAATCAGCAAGCCCGCCGGCTCGCGCTGCCGGCATTCCTCGCCATTGCCCTGCAGGGCTGTGCCACCCTCGAGACGGCGAAGGCGCCGCGCCTCGAGAAGAACACGCGCTGGGCCATGCTGCCCGCGCTCAACAACACCGAGACGCCGCAGGCCGCGCAGCGCCTCGAGGCCATCACCGCGAGCCTGTTGCGCAAGCAGGGCGTCAACGAGCTGCTGCAGTATCCCGCCGCCAGCGGCGACGACCTGCTCAAGCCCGTCGACCGTCGCAGCCAGGAGGCCGCGCTGAAGTGGGCGCGCAGCCAGAACGCGCGCTACGCGGTGACGGGCTCGGTGGAGGAGTGGCGTTACAAGACCGGCCTCGACGGCCGTCCCGCCGCCGGCATCACGCTGTCCATCATCGACACCGCCACCGGGCAGGTGATCTGGTCCGGCACCGGCGCGCGCACCGGCTTCGGCCGCGAGGCCATCACCGGCGTCGCGCAGAAGCTGATCGACGAGCTCGTCGATGAAGCCCTGGCCCGGGCCACCCACACGCCGGCGCAGCGGGTCGGCGCCAAGCACTGACGCCCATGCACACACAGGTCTTCTCGCAACCGCTGGCCTGGGTCGCGCCGAAGCGCGCCGGGCGCTGGGCCATGCTCGAGGTCGGCGGCCTGACGCTGCTGCTCGCCGGCACCGCCGCGTATCTCGTGCCCAGCGATCCGCTGCTCGCCTCCGCGCCCTTTCCCTGGCTCTGGCTCTGCCCGATGCTGCTGGCGCTGCGCTACGGCACGCGCGCGGCCTTCGCCTCCAGCCTGCTGCTGGTGCTGATGTGGGCGCTGTACGCGCTGGTCGGGCACATGCACAGCGCGTTTCCCACCGGCTTCTTCCTCGGCGGCCTGCTGCTGACGCTGCTCGCCGGCGAGTTCGCCGACATCTGGAGCACGCGCCTGCGCCATGCCAGCGCCGCCAACGCCTATCTCGGCGAGCGCCTGGAGGCGCTGACGCGCAACTACTACCTGATGCGCATGTCGCACGAGCGCCTCGAGCAGCAGCTCCTCACCAAGCCGGTGACGCTGCAGGACGCGCTCACCCGCCTGCGCCGCCTGGTTGCCGAGGCGGAGCCGCACGCCCGCCTGCCGCAGGCGGAGGCGCTGCTGCAGCTCATGGCGCAGGCCTGCCAGCTCGAGGTCGCCGCCCTCTTTGCCGTCGACGCGCAGGGCCGGCCCGAGCCCGCGCCGCTGGCGCGCATCGGCGAGGCCGGCGCGCTCGCCGCGAACGACCCGCTGCTGCGCCACGCGCTTGCCGAGGGCACGCTCTGCCATGTGCAGGTCGACAGCGCCA
>JAJNDL010000387.1 GCA_021156385.1 Moraxellaceae bacterium
GGACGGCTTCGAGGCCAGCCGCTGCATCCGCGCGCAGCCCGGCCCCAACCAGAACGTGCCGATCGTGGCGCTGACCGCCGCCGCGTTCAGCGGCGATCGCGAGAAATGCCTCGCGGCCGGCATGAACGACTATCTCTCCAAACCCATCCGCCCGCACGAGCTCGGCAAGGTCGTGCACTTCTGGGTCCGGCATGCCTGAGGTGGCGCGCCGGAGCTTCTCCGGCCACGGCGGTTGCTATCGCTGCTGCTGCACGCCATCGGCAGGGAGCGACGTGGCGGAGCCGGCACACTGCCGCGATTGAATGCCTGGCGATCTCGCACGCCAGTATCGGCAGGCGCCGGTGCGAATACCGCTCACCAGTCGCGACCGGACACCGGACGTAACGCACTCCGCACCTTGCGCACCGCCCTGTCGCGATAACCAGAGGGCAGCTCCTGCCGGCTGCGACCGGATGAGGCGGTCCTTGTTGTGCCCTCTGCAAAGGGAGAGAAAACCTACGGCATGAAAGGCCGCTGGATGAGACCTACTTTTCATATGCCGCTGCCGGCAACGCTCCGTGGCGCAATTCATCTCCTACGCTGTGCGTGACTGTCGATGGCGCGCGGCAGGGCTCGGCCCATCCGGACCTCAAAGCGGAGAAGCGACATGGTGTGGAAGTGGAAGAAGGAGAGCAACCATCGGAAACAGGCCCAGGCCGGCGTGGGGGGACGCCCGACGGGTGACTCCGCCAAACATCCACCGGGCGCACCACGGACCGACACGCTTCGTCATCGCTTCCTGCCGGACGAAGTGGAGCTCTACCTCGGCGGCACGAAGTATCCCGCCAGCCGCCAGCATCTGCTCGACCGCGCCGCCAGCAACGGCGCCGCGCCGGAGATCATCAATGCCCTGCAGGGCTTGCCGGAGCGCAGCTACCGCTCGGCAGCGGATGTGATCTCTGCGGTGAGCCGCCTGCTTTGAGGCAGCGTCCGGAGGAAGCTGCAATGTGCGGCTCTTTTTGGACAACACAAGCTGACGCTGAAGGTGAAGCGGTCACCTGCGGGCACCGTACCAGCCCTCCGCGAAACGCGGGCACTCGCGGCACTAGCGAATGCCGTGGGTCAGCAGATGCCAGAGCGTGCCCAGCGCGATGGCAATGCAGAGCAGCGCCCCCCACCACCTGTTGAACGGCTCCACCCGCTGCCCGGCCAGCGCCGCGGCAAGAAAGCCGAACATCATGATGGCGGCAAAGAAGATCGCCGCGCCCAGCAAGCGGAAACCGCCGGCGTCCAGGTTGATGAAGGCATAGAGGAAAATGAACCCCATCAATCCAGCGATGAAGCTGATGACGGCGCTGGCCAACTGCGCCAGGCGGTCCTCGACATGCGCCACCATCCGCTCGAGTCGCGCGTCGGCGTGGCCGAGGTCGGCGAGTGCGGCACTCAGGCCGGCCAGCAGCAGATAGCCCAGCATGACGAAGGCAAAGGCGTTGGCGGAGACGAAATCCGCGAAGAGCTGATCGCTCCAGCCGGAGAGGCGGAAGCCGCCGCTCTTCTTCAGACGTGCCTGCCAGACCAGCAGCAGGCCGACGGCAAAACCACAGCTGGCAAAAAACGGCAGATCGTTGCGGATTTCCTGGCGCAGCCGGGCGAACGCCGGCTTGAGTTCGGCAAACATGGGGCCTCCTGGGACGTCGCTGGCCGGCCGCAGCCAGCGTCTCGGATCAGGCTTTAAGGAACCATGCCGGGACCACGTCGTAAACGCACTGCCTCACAGAAGCAGCAAAACGGGCCGCCGTGCCGCCCCGACTGCCGCTGGCGAGTTCCTTCCGGGGAATGACGGAGCCAGGCGGCGCCAAAAGGAGTCTGCGTAAGGCGACGCCTGCCGCCACGGACCGCGCCGCCATGTGCAACCGCTACATCCCCGCCTCCAGCACCGCCCTCGCCAGACCGTCCGGCCTCGAGGAAGCCGCAATGCGCTGTGCTTTGAGCGACCCAACCTGACGCTGGAGGGGAAGCGCTCGCCGGCGGGCACCGTACCATTCACAGCCTCAGCACTACCGCCATGACCCCGCCCGAAGCACCAGTGCGCCCAACCAGGAAGAGGGCCCGGGTCGTGTTCTGCGATTGATTCACTCCGCCCTTTTTACTTCACCGCCATCCAGAGCGTATGGCGCGTGCCCCTGTTGCCATGCGCATACACCCTCAGCTCTTCCACCTTGAAGCCGGTTTTTTTCAGCCTTTCGGTAAAGTCGCGATCCGGTCCGGCCGACCACACCGCCAGCACCCCACCGGGGCGCAGCGCCTGCATGCAGCAACTCAAGCCCTCCAGGGAATACAGCCAGTCATTGGCTTTATGGGTCAGGCCGGCCGGGCCGTTGTCGACATCGAGCAGGATGGCATCGTAGGCCTGCGTTGCTTCTTTCAGGATGATCGCGACATCCAGCTCGCGGACCGTCGCGCGCTTGTCCTGCAGGGGATGGCCGGCTTTGGCCCCCAGCAGGCCGCGGTTCCACTCGACCACGCCCGGGACCAGCTCCGCCACCACCACCGCGGCGTTGTCGCCGAGATGGCGCAGGGCCGAGGCGAGGGTGAAGCCCATGCCGAGACCGCCGATCAGCACCCGGGGCTGCGGCCGGCCCGCGATTTTCTTGCAGGCGATTTCCGCCAGTGCATCTTCGGAGGCATGTGCGCGCGTGCTCATCAGATCGCCGCCATGACGAAATCATCGCCCGCCTCAAAAAGGCGAAGCTCGCCGCCGTTTCCGGGAATGAGGGCGGTATCCAGCAGCTTGTGGCGGTTCATGATGGTGTTGAGCTCGGGTTCCAGGGGCGCTACAGACAGGCACGCAGGGTGGGGAGGGAAAAGGGAGAAGGGCGAACTACGAATTCGCCCCGCCCCCTTTTTACATGGATTCATTTTCCCGGCAAATCAGATCGGCCCGCTTTTTCTGCGGAATGCCCGGCGCAGCCCGGCAAGCCCCCGCACAGGGCGCACCCCTGCCTGCCCTCAAAAAATTACGTAGAATGCCGGGCATCCGTTCTGACGAGGCAATCCTCGTCCTGCCAGGAATCCCCCATGCTGCGATTAAACGAAATCAAGTTGCCCCTGGATCATCCGGAAGGGGCGCTCAAGGCCGCCATCCTCGGCAAACTGGGCATCCCGCCTGAGGCCTTGCGGGGTTTTACCGTATTCAAGCGCAGCTACGACGCACGCAAGCGCGGCGCCATCATCCTGATTTACAGCGTGGATGTGGATACCGGCAATGACGCCGCCATCTTGCAGCGCTTCGAGAAAGACCCTCATGTCCTGCCGGCACCGGACACCGCCTACCGCTTTGTCGCGCAGGCGCCGGAGAACCTGGCGCAACGGCCCATCGTGATCGGCCTGGGACCGTGTGGCCTGTTTGCCGGCCTGCTGCTGGCGCAAATGGGGTTTCGCCCGCTGATTCTCGAGCGCGGCAAGGCCGTGCGCGAACGCACCAAGGACACCTGGGGCCTGTGGCGCAAGCGCGAACTCAATCCCGAGTCCAATGTGCAGTTTGGCGAAGGCGGCGCCGGCACGTTCTCCGATGGCAAACTCTATAGCCAGATCAAGGACCCGCAGCATCACGGCCGCAAAGTGCTCCAGGAATTCGTCAAAGCCGGGGCGCCGGCCGAAATCCTGTATGTGAGCAAGCCGCATATCGGCACGTTCAAGCTGGTGGGCATGGTGGAAACCATGCGCGCCAC
>JAJNDL010000388.1 GCA_021156385.1 Moraxellaceae bacterium
TCGGCAATGCCCCACGGGAAGAACAAGGCCAGGCCGATGCAGGAATAAGCGAACAGCTTGAGGCTGGCAGCCCATTCGAGCAGGGCCAGGTGCCGGCCCGAATACTCGAGGATCAGCGCCTCGTGAATCATCGTCAGCTCGAGGTGCGTGGCGGGGTTGTCCACGGGAATGCGGGCGTTCTCCGCCAACGAGATCATCGTGAATGCCACGCCCGCGAAAGCAAGGCTGGGGTAGATCGCCAGCTCCCGGTGCGCGAGCGTTCCAACGATCGTCGTGAGCGAGGTGGACTTGGATATGAGCGAGGCGCAGAAAAAGACCATCAGCAGCGCAGGCTCCGCGAGAAAGCCGACGAACATTTCGCGCCGCGCGCCCAGGGTGCCGAATGCCGTCCCTACGTCCATCGCCGCGAGGCTGATGAAGACACGCGCCAGCGCGAACAGGCCGACGAGCGCAATCGCGTCGGCGGCGGGCGACAGCGGCAGATCAGTCGACAGCGTCGGCACGATCGCGCTGGCCAGCACCATGCAGCCGAACACGATGTACGGCGCCGCCCGGAACAGCTGCGAGGCGTTGTCGGCCAGCACCGAATCCTTGTGGAACAGCTTGTGCAGCACCTTGTACGGCTGCAGCAGCGGGGGAGCAGACTTATTCTGCAGCCATGCCCGGCACTGGTTGACCCAGCCCGTCATGAGCGGCGCCAACAGCAAGGCCGCCACAATGGCGAGCAGCTGCGACAGGAAACCAAGCCAGCTCATCTCATGACCACCAACAAGACGGCGACCAAGGTCAAAAAGCTATAGAGCAGGTACACCGCGATGCGCCCCTGCTGCAGCAGTCCAATCCATTTCGAAAGCCGCTCGACCCCCGCCGCCACGGGCAGGTAGATCCAGTGCCAGAAGTGGTCGCCGATCGTCACCCGGTAACGCGGGTGCGTATCGGACGGCAAGGGCAGTTCGCGCTCCATGCGGAAAAACGGCTCGAAGATCTGCCGGATCGGCTGGCCGAAGCCTTCGGCGGTGTCCTGCATGCGAGCGGTCTGCCACGGGAACCCGCAGTCCCACGCGGGCGAGCGCCGGGAGCGCCCGTGGTAGAGCACGCGCACCAGCAAATAAGCCAGCGCCGATCCGGCGGCGACACCCAGCAGGAAGATCACCGGCCCGTAGCTCGCGCGCTCGATCGCCACCGGCACCAGCAGCCAACCGGCAGCTCCCACCGTATCGCCCAGACCGGCGCCGACGAGAACCCGCGTCACGGGGTCGATGATGGCGATGAACTGCGTGGGCAGCAGGCCGAGCAGCACGCAGCCCGCGACGAGCCAGAGCATGCCCAGGCGCTCCCAGGCGCCGGCGTCTTGTGCGTGGGCCAGCGCCTCCTCGCGTGGCTGCCCCAGGAAAACAACGCCGAAGAATTTCACCATGACATAGCCCGAGAGCGCCGCCACCAACGCAATCAGCGCAGCCACCACGGGAATCAGCATGTTCAGAAACGAGCTGGGCAGGCCGGGCGTGAACAGGAAGCTTTGCAGCAGCAGCCATTCGGACACGAAGCCGCCGAGCGGCGGCAAGCCCGCGCAGGCCAGCGCGCCCACCAGCGTCAGCCATGTCACCCACGGCATGTAGCGAATCAGGCCGCCCAGCTTGCCCAGGCTGCGCTCGCCGGTGGCATGCAGCACCGCCCCCGTCCCGAGGAACAGCAGGCTCTTGAAGAACGCATGGCTGGCCACGTGATAGAGGGCCGCCGTTAGCGCAAGCGCCGCCATGGGCTTCATGCCATACGCCGAGAACAGCACCGCCAGCCCAATGCCCGCGAAGAGCAGACCGATGTTCTCGATCGACGAGTAAGCCAGGAGCCGCTTCATGTCCACCTGCGCGGCAGAAAACACCACGCCGAACAGCGCCGTTGCCAGCCCCAGCGCGAGCAGCACCACGCCCCACCACCAGACCTGGAAATGAAGGAGATCGAACGACACCCGCAACACGCCATAGACGGCGGTCTTGAGCATCACGCCACTCATGAGCGCGGACACAGGCGATGGCGCGGCCGGATGCGCCTCGGGCAGCCAGACGTGCAGCGGCACCAGACCCGCTTTGGCCCCGAACCCGAACAGGGCGAGCAAGAACGCGACGGAAGCCCAGAACGGCGTGTGGGCCTGCGCCCGCATGTTGGCGAATGTGTAGTCGCCGGTGTTGGCTTGCAGCACGCCGAAGGCGAGCAGGATGCCGATGGCGCCGATGTGGGCGATCAACAGGTAGAGGTAGCCGGCGCGCCGGATCTCGGGGATGCGGTGGTTCGCGATAACAAGGAAGAACGACGACAGCGCCATGGTTTCCCACATCACCATGAAAGCGTAGGCGTCGTCTGCCAGCACTACCATCGCCATGCTGGCAAGGAACAGGTGGTATTCCATGCAGAGCAGGCCGGGCGGCGTGCCCTCGCCCTTGCGGAAGTAACCGGCCGCGAAGGCCGAAACGCCGGCGGATGCGCCCGCGATCACCATGAGAAAGAACGCCGACAGGCCGTCCAGCCGCAGGTGGAATGGCAGGCCGGGCAGGCCCAGCGGGAGGGTGGCCACTTCCGGCGTGCCGAAAACCGCGCTCAGGGCCACGCCGAACACGACCAGCGCGATCGCGCCGCCTGCGGGAAACAGCACCCGGGCCACGAAGGCCAGGCGCCGCAGGGCGAACAGGCCAGCAGT
>JAJNDL010000389.1 GCA_021156385.1 Moraxellaceae bacterium
TGCGCGGGCTGAAGCGGCTGCTGCCGCTGCCGTGCGCGAACAGCACCAGGCCCTGCGCCTGCGGCGGCACGGCGAGGTCGGCCTCCAGCGTGACCTCGCCCACCGGGATGCGCAGCGCGCGCGTGGTGACGGGGCGATGCATGGCTACATGCCCGAGGGATAGGTTTCCGGCGCTTCGCCGGCATGCCATTCGGCGCTGCGCTCCAGCGGCTCCACCGCGCGCGTCACGTCGAAGTGCAGCACGGCGTCGAACTGCTCGGAAAGGTGGGCATCGAAATAGTGGCTGGCGCGCTCGGTGTCGGGCCGGTAGATGACACCGATGGCGCGTTCCAGGCGCGAGGTGCGCAGCGCCGCGGTGTGGTCGTCGCGCTCGTCCGCGAGCGGCAGCAGGAAGCGCGGCAGGCCGGTGGCATGGAAGAGGCCTTCGTAGCTGTCGGCCCGTGCGGGCTTCACCAGCTTGCACTCGGCCGGCGCATCCCAGTCGGACGCGGCGGTCACCGTGCCGGTGTGCGTGGTGAAGCCGACCAGCAGCGCATCGCGGCCGTGGCGCTGGCGCACCAGCTGGCCGAGGTTGAGCTCGCGGCGCCGCCGCCCCATCTCGGTGGCGCGCGCGTCGCCGAGATGCGAGTTGTGCGCCCAGATCACGACGCGCGGCATGCGCCCCTGCTGGCGCGTGAGATGCGCCACCAGCTCCTCCAGCGTCTCCATCATGTGCTCGTCGCGCAGGTTCCAGGACGATACCGAGCTCAGGTACATGGTGCGGTAGTAGCGCTCGGCGTTCTTTACCAGGCGCGCGTTCTGCAACGCGAAGAAGGCGTCGTCGGCCGCCGCGTCGTGGCGGTGGCCGGCATCGACCGTGCGCCGCTGCATCTCGACGAGCTGGGCGATGACCTCCTCTTCACAGGTATGCGAGGCATGGAGCCCGGCCATCATGCCGTAGGCCTGGCTGTCCTCGCCGTAGCGGTCGAAGCAGCCGTAACGCTCGCGCGCGCGGTGCGCCGCCGCCGGATCATGGTGATCGAGGTAGTCCAGCACGGCCGCGATGGAGGTATGCAGGCTATAGAGGTCGAGCCCGTAGAAGCCGGTTGCGGACCGCCCGGCCGGACGCGCGTCGTTCCACTCGCGCAGCCAGTCCACGAAGTCGACGACGTCAGTGTTGCGCCACATCCAGGTCGGGAAGCGCCGGAAGCCGTCGAGGGCGTCGGTAGCGGACGCATCGTCCGAAGTGGCGCGCACGAAGCGGTTGACGCGCCAGGCGTCGGGCCAGTCGGCCTCGACCGCGACGGCGTCGAAGCCGCACTCGGCGATGAGGCGCTGCGTGATGAGCGCACGCTCGCGGTAGAACTCGTGGGTGCCGTGCGAAGCTTCGCCGAGCAGCACGAAGTGCGCGTCGCCGACGAGGGCGAGCAACGTATCGTAGTCGCGCGCCGAGCCGGTGAGCGGCAGCGCGCCTTCGCGCACCGAATCGGCGAGGGCATGGTCGGAAACGGATGGCATGGCAATGCCTCCCTTCAGGTGGGCGTCTGCGGGGCGCGGGCCAGGAGCTCGCGCACCTCGTCGTCGGCAGTCTGGGGAAAATCGCGGTACCAGAGCCCGACGGCGTGGAAGGGCTCCGGCATCAGCACGCTGACGAGCTCGTCGACGAGCGGGCGCAGGCGCGCACAGGTGTCGGGCGGCGCCACCGGCACCGCCACCACCAGGCGCTTCGGCCCCAGTACGCGCAAGGCGCGGATGGCCGCCTCCATGGTCGAGCCGGTGGCGAGGCCGTCGTCGACCAGGATCACCTCGCGGCCACCGACTGCGAGCGGCGGCTTGCCGGCACGATAAAGCTGCTCTCGCCGTGCCAGCTCGGCCTGCTCCTTCTCGACCACCGCGGCCACGGCGCGCTCGGTGAGGCCCAGCGACTGCACGACCTCCTCGCTCAGCACCTGCACGCCGGACGCGATGGCGCCCATGGCGTATTCCTCGTGGCCGGGCACGCCGAGCTTGCGCACCACCAGCACGTCGAGCGGCGCGCCCAGCGCGCAGGCCACCTCGAAGGCCACGGGCACGCCGCCCCGCGGCAGCGCGAGCACCAGCAGGTCCTCGCGGAAGGCATGGCGCTTCAGCGCTTCCGCCAGCATGCGCCCCGCCTCCTTGCGGTCGTTGAACCTGCCCTGCTGCATGGCCTGCCCCCGTCGCGAAAGCAATGGAATCAGGATAGTCCCCGCTCCGGGGTTTTCAGGACGTGTCACGCAAATCACCGCGGCATGGGCAGGCCGGTGCCACGACGACCCGGCCTTTCCTGCTTTCCGGTTGTACGGAGGTAATTTTTGTTTCAAGAAACGTGACTAACGAAAGGCCACCGTGAACGACTGCCTAAAATGTTCAGCTACCAGCGCGGTCACGATTATTACGGAGCCTGCCCGGGCGCTGGATGCGAGCAGAGGTCGGGCTCCCGATGGAGGTGTGAAATGACAACCGAACGCCAGAGGGAAGCCGCCCGGCAAAACATCAAGGAAGCCCAGCAGGCCAATCGCAGCCGCCATGGCGACGAGCGCAGCGAGGCGCAGAAGGAAGCCCAGCGCAAGGCCACCGCCGCTGCTGCCGAACGGCGCCGCAGCCGCAGCACCGGCTCCAGCAGCAACAGCTGAATTCGTCACGCAGGCGGGCTGCTTCCCGCCTCGTCCCATCGCTGCCGCGACCCGGCCGG
>JAJNDL010000018.1 GCA_021156385.1 Moraxellaceae bacterium
CAGCCGCCGGCTACCGGGCCGTGGCGCCCATGCTGCGCGGCTACGAGCCCGGCTCGCAGCCGCCGCGCGACCTCTATCATCTCATTCATCTCGCGGCCGACGTGTTCGCCTGGATGCAGGAGCTCGGCACGAAGCAGTGTCATCTTGTCGGCCACGACTGGGGGGCGCTGACGAGTTACGTCGCGGTGGCACTGCAGCCCAAGAGGTTCGCCTCGCTCACCACACTGGCCATCCCGCACCTGCGCCACAGCATCGCGGGCGTCACGGAGGTGCCGGGCCAGCTGGTGAAGTCCTCCTACATCCTGCTCATGCAGTTCGCGCGCATCGCCGAGCACATCGTGGCGCGCGACGACCACGCCTTCATCGAGATGCTGTGGAAGCAGTGGTCGCCAGACTGGCGCTACACGCCCGCGGACCTCGAGCAGGTGAAATCCACGTTCCGGGCCGAAGGCGTCGTGCATGCGGCCACGCAGTACTACCGCTGCCTGCTGCAGCCGCTCTCGCTCTCCACGCAGCAGTCCTGGCGCCTGCTCACCTCGCCCATCAAGGTGCCGACGCTGGCGCTGACCGGCGAGCACGACGGCTGCATGGACACGCGCCTCTACGACACGCTGATGCGCGAGCAGGACTTCGAGAAAGGGCTGCTGGTGAAGCGCCTGCCCGAGACCGGCCACTTCCTGCACCGGGAAGCGCCGGAAGAGGTCAGCCGCCTCCTTCTCGACTGGATCGGCCGGCACCCGGTCGCCTGAGGCGCCATTGAGCCCGGCTTGCACCGGCGGCTTGCCACGGCCCGGCCGCAGGGTAAGGTAGCAAGCCTGCATTCATAGCCTCGGACAATGGGTTTTTTCAGCCGCCTGCTGCACCTGCCCGTGCACTGCCGTACCGGCCAGCCCGTGTATAATCGCCCGCCTTTCCCGCGACCCCATGCCCCATCCGGAGCCTCGCATGACCGTCATCAAGAGGGACGACCTCGTCCAGAGCGTCGCCGACGCCCTGCAGTACATCTCCTATTACCACCCGGTGGACTTCATCCAGGCCATCAACGCCGCCTACGAGCGCGAGCAGAACCAGGCCGCCAAGGACGCAATGGCGCAGATCCTCATCAACTCGCGCATGTGCGCCGAGGGCCACCGCCCGATCTGCCAGGACACCGGCATCGTCACCGTGTTCGTGAAGGTCGGCATGGACGTGCGCTGGGACCTGGGCGGCCTGTCGCTGGACGACGCCATCAACGAAGGCGTGCGCCGCGCCTACCTGCACCCGGACAACGTGCTGCGCGCCTCCATCCTGCGCGATCCCGCCGGCAAGCGTCAGAACACCAGGGACAACACGCCCGCAGTCATCCACTACAGCATCGTGCCGGGCGACAAGGTCGACATCACCGTCGCCGCCAAGGGCGGTGGCTCCGAGAACAAATCCAAGATGGTCATGCTGAACCCGTCCGACTCCATCGTGGACTGGGTGCTGAAGACGGTGCCGACCATGGGCGCCGGCTGGTGTCCGCCCGGCATGCTCGGCATCGGCATCGGTGGCACCGCCGAGAAGGCCGCGCTGCTCGCCAAGGAATCGCTGATGGACCCGGTCGACATGCATGAGCTCCTGGCGCGCGGCCCTTCGAATCGCATTGAAGAACTGCGCGTCGAACTCTACGAGAAGGTGAATGCGCTCGGCATCGGCGCGCAGGGCCTGGGCGGCCTCACCACCGTGGTCGACATCAAGATTCGTGATTACCCGACGCATGCCGCCTCGCTGCCCGTGGCGATGATTCCCAACTGCGCCGCCACCCGCCACGTGCATTTCGAGCTGGACGGTTCCGGCCCCGCGGAGCTGGAGGTGCCGAAGCTGGAGGACTGGCCGAAGATCACCTTCGACGCGAGCAAGTCGCGCCGCGTGAATCTCGACACCGTCACGCGCGAGGAAATCGCGAGCTGGCAGCCGGGCGAGACGCTGCTGCTCTCCGGCACCATGTACACGGGCCGCGACGCCGCGCACAAGCGCATGACGGAGATGTTCGCACGCGGCGAATCGCTGCCGGTGGACCTCAAGGGCAAGTTCATCTACTACGTCGGCCCGGTCGATCCGGTGCGCGACGAAGTCGTCGGTCCCGCCGGCCCCACCACGGCGACGCGCATGGACAAGTTCACCGACACGGTGCTGGAGAAGACCGGCCTCATCGGCATGATCGGCAAGTCCGAGCGCGGCCCCGTCGCCATCGAGGCGATCCGGAAGCACAAGGCCGTCTACCTCATGGCCGTGGGCGGGGCGGCGTATCTCGTGAAGCGATCTACGAGTTCGTGGTGGAGGACATGCCGGTATCGGTGGCGGTCGATGTCAACGGCAGTTCGGTGCACAACACCGCGCCGAAGATCTGGCAGGCCAGGATCGGCAAGATTCCGGTCGACGCCTGATTCGGTCAGCCCTGAAAGAAGCCCGCGTATGCGGGCTTTTTTATTGATGTGTTTCAGGTCGCCGGCCTGATCAATAGGTTTGTAACTGGAGAAATCGGCAGGTAATGCCTGTGGTGTGCGTGCAGTGGCATTCCCGCGGTGCGCAACTACGCTGAACCCACTCCCTTCGAGTAAGGGTGGGCTGGGGGCTGCGCATGAAGGACTGGACAATACGACAACGCATCCTTGCTGCTTTCGCGCTCATCCTCGGGCTGATGCTGGTGATGGGCGGCGTTGCCTACCGGCACCTGCAATCCATCCATGCCAAGGCGGAGCACGCCCGCCAAGACTCCATTCCCGGGCTGTATTACAGCCTGCAGATCGTGCGCGAACTCAGCGAGCTGGAGGACAGTGTCAGGCACCGGGTGCTTGAGCCGGCGGGCGGCACGGAGCGGCACCGCGGCGACGTGGCTACGCTGCGCCGCGACATCGACGAGGCGATCCGGCATTACGAGGCCAGCATCTTCTCCGCGACCGACCGCGAGCTGTTCGGCAACTTCCGCAAGCTGTACCAGGATTACCTGCGTCGCCAGGACCAGGTGCTGCAGCTGCACGCGCAGGGCCGCGGAGAGGAGGCCCGCCGCCTGCTCGTCGCCGTGCAGGAAGAGGACTTCGCCCTGACCTGGCGCACGCTCGCGGAGCTGGCGGAGTTCAACAAGGCCAACGCCGAGGGCGGAGCCCTGAAGATCGAAGACGCCGTCGTCGCGGCCCGCAGCAATATCCTGCTGATCTGCACGCTCGCCGTCGCCATCGCGCTCGTCTGCGGGTTCTTCCTGCTGCGCGCCATCACGCGGCCCATCGGGCGTCTGCTGGAGGTGCTTGAGGTCATGGGCCAGGGCGACTTCAGCCGGCGCGTGCAGCTCGGGAGCAACGACGAGTTCGGCCGCCTCGGTGCCGGTCTCAATCGCATGGTCGACGACCTGAAGGTGCTGGTGGGCCACATCCAGCAGTCCGGTACCCAGGTCGGCAGCGCGGTCGCGGAAGTGGCGGCCACCTCGCGGCAGCAGCAGGCCACCGCCAGCGAGATCGCGGCGACCACGGTGGAAATCGGCGCCACCTCGAAGGAGATTTCCGCCACGTCGCGCGAGCTGGTGCGCACCATGAAGGAGGTGGCGAACGTCGCCGAGCAGTCCGCCACGCTGGCCGACAGCGGCCAGGCCGGCCTCACTCACATGGAGGAGACCATGCGCCAGGTGATGGACGCCGCGGGCTCCATCAACTCCCGCCTCGCCGTGCTCAACGAGAAGGCCGGCAACATCACCCAGGTCGTCGCCACCATCACCAAGGTCGCCGACCAGACCAACCTGCTTTCGCTCAATGCCGCCATCGAGGCGGAGAAGGCCGGCGAGTACGGTCGCGGCTTCTCCGTGGTGGCGACGGAGATCCGCCGCCTCGCCGACCAGACCGCGGTGGCGACAGCCGATATCGAGGTCATGGTGCGCGAGATCCAGTCCGCGGTGTCGGCCAGCGTCATGGGCATGGACAAGTTCTCGGAGGAAGTGCGGCGCGGCATGCAGGAAGTGCAGCAGGTCGGCGGCCAGCTCTCGCAGATCATCCAGGAGGTGCAGGCGCTGGCGCCGCGCTTCGAGGCGGTGAACGAGGGCATGCAGGCGCAGGCCACCGGTGCCGAGCAGATCACCGAGGCGCTGACGCAGCTCTCCGACGCCGCGCAGCAGACGGTGCAGGCCCTGCAGAAGGCGGGCGAGGCCGTCACCGACCTCAACCAGGTCGCCAGCAGCCTGCGCAGCGGCGTCGCGCGCTTCCGTCTCGAGGCCTGAGCCCGGTGCTGTACCTGCTCCTGCAGTTGGGCGGCGACCGCTATGCGCTTGACGCCGGCAGCGTCGTGGAGGTGCTGCCCCTGGTCGAGCTGCGGCACCTGCCGCAGGCGCCGCCCGGCATCGCCGGCATCTTCAGTTACCACGGCACGCCGGTACCGGTGCTGGACCTCTGCCTGCTCGCGCTGGGCCGGCCGGTGCGTCGGCGCTTCAGCACGCGCATTGTGCTGGTGGCATTGCCGGACAGCGACCGCCTGCTGGGGCTGATGGCCGAGCAGGTGACGCAGACGCTGCGGCGTGCGTCGGAGGATTTCCGCATCGGCGGCGGCACGGGCGCGGGCTGGCTGGGACCGGTGACGAGCGACGCTGCCGGCCTGATCCAGCGCATCGAGGCCGGGCGGTTGCTGCCGCCGGCCGCGCGCGAAGTGCTGTTCGCCTAGGGGTTGCTGCAGGGGAGAACGCCATGTCGATGGCGGCAATCGAAGCGCTGCTGAATCAGACCATGGGGCTGGATGCCGCCTCGGTGGGCGCGCCGATGCTGCAGCGTGCCGTGCAGGAGCGGCTGCAGCTGCTCGGCCTGCACGACACCGCGGACTATCTCGGCCTGCTGCAGCGCTCGGACGTCGAACTGCAGGAGCTGATCGAGGGCGTGGTGGTGCCGGAGACCTGGTTCTTCCGCGACCAGGAGGTGTTCGCCGCGCTGGTGCAGCTCGCGCAAGAGCAACTGCGCCAGCAGCCGCGGGCGGAATTGCGCCTGCTCAGCCTGCCCTGCTCGACGGGCGAGGAGCCCTATTCCATGGTCATGGCCCTGCTCGATGCCGGCATCGCGCCGGACCGCTTTGCCGTGGACGCCGTCGACATCAGCGCGCAGGCGCTCGCCAAGGCGCAGTGCGCCGTCTACGGCCGCAACTCCTTCCGCAGCAGCGACACCGGTTTTCGCGCGCGCCATTTCGATACGGTCGCCCAGGGCAGCCACCTGCACGAGGCGGTCCGCCGGAAGGTGCGCTTCCGCCAGGGCAACCTGTTCGCGCCCGGCTTCCTGCCGGAGGCCGCCGTCTACGACGTGATCTTCTGCCGCAACGTGCTGATCTATTTCGACGCGCCGACGCAGGAGCGTGCGCTGGCGGTGCTGGACCGCCTGCTGAAGCCCGGCGGCCTGCTCTTCGTCGGCTCGTCGGAGAGCGCGCTGCTGCTGCGCCCGGGCTTCACGTCGGTGAAGCTGCCCATGGTCTTCGCCTTCCGCAAGCAGGCCGGCCAGGCGCCGCAGCAGAGCTCGCCGGAAAAAGCGCTGCCGCGGCACGCGCCACGCCTGCCGCCGCGACCGGCGCCACGTGCGGCGGCGCCAGCACCGCGGCTGCCGCCGGCGAAGGCGCCGCCGGTGGCGCCCGACACGGCACTGGACGAAGCCGGGATGCTTGCCAACCGCGGCCGCCTGGACGAAGCCGCGCATCTCTGCGAGCAGCACCTGCGCCAGTTCGGCCCGTCGGCGGCGGCCTTCCACCTGCTCGGCCTCGTGCACGACGCCTCCGGCCGGCAGGAGCGGGCCGGCCACTATTACCGCAAGGCCCTGTACCTGGAGCCCGCGCACCACGAGGCGCTGATCCACCTCGCTGTCCTGCTGGAGAAGCAGGGCGACACCGCCGGCGCCCGCCGGCTCTACGACCGTGCCCGGCGCGGCCAGGCCGGCGACAGGGCGCCGACGGGAGGTAGGCACGATGGTCCGCAGCCCTGACCGGCGCGGTGTTGCGCCATGCCTCCTTGCCCCGAGCCTGCGGCGGAGGAGCTAGCGCCATGTCCATCGACTCCCCGGTGCACCTGCTCGACAGGGAACTGCCGGCCGGCTACCTGGAGGAGGCCACGCGCCACCTCGCCGAGCCGCGCCCGACGCCGGCCCAGGACATCGTCTGCAGCTTCGTGTTCCGCCTCGGCGAAGAATGGCTGGCCCTGCCGACCGCGGTGCTGGCCGAAGTGACGGACGTACGCGGCATCCATTCGCTGCCGCACCGGCGCAACGCCGCCGTGCTCGGCCTCGCTAGCCTGCGTGGTGAACTCCTCGTGGTGGTGGCGCTGGCCGCGCTGCTCGGCATCGGCAGCGATGCGCGCGAGCGGACGGCGCAGCGCCTGCTCGTGGTGCAGCGTGCCGGCCGGCGCCTGGCCTTCGCGGTCGATGCCGTGCATGGCGTGCAGCGCCACGCCCGTAGCGAGCTGCGCGAGGTACCGGCGACGGTGGCAAAGGCCGGCGCCAGCTACACCAGCGCAATCCTGCCGTTGCCCGGCAGGAGCGTCGGCCTGCTCGACGCGGAGCTGCTCTTCGACACCCTCGACCGGAGCCTGTCATGAACGCCGGCGACATGAGCCAGCTCTCCCTGCTCGACCTGTTCCGCCTCGAAGTGGAGAGCCAGGCGCGCGTACTCACCGCCGGCCTGCTGGTGCTCGAGCGTGATCCTGCGCTCGCTGACCGGCTCGAGGTGTGCATGCGTGCCGCGCATTCGCTGAAGGGCGCGGCACGCATCGTCGAGCTGCCGGTCTGCGTCGACATCACGCACGCCATGGAGGACTGCTTCGTAGCCGCCCAGCAGGGCCGGCTGCGCCTTGGGCAGCACACCATCGACGTGCTGCTCGAGGGCGTGGACCTGCTCTCCCGCATCGCGCAGGCGCCGGAGCAGGAGCTCGCGCAGTGGCGTGCCGGGCGCCACGGCGAAGCGGATGCCTTCCTTGCGCACCTTGCCGCGGCGCAGTCCGCTGCCGCGGTGCCGCAAGGCGAGCCTGCAGCTCCTGCGGCACTGCCGGCACCGGCCCCGGTCTCTGTCGCCGCATCCGGGGCTACCGCCGCGGCGTCGGCCGACACGCATTCTCCGGCACGGGACACGGACAGCGCCGGCGACGATGCCGAGCGCGTGCTGCGCGTGACCGCGTCCAGCCTCGACCGCCTGCTCGGGCTGGCCGGCGAGACGCTCGTGGAATCGCGCTGGCTGAGCACCTTCACCGGCACGCTGCTGGAGCTGAAGCGCCTCTGCCGCGACAGCGACCGGGCGCTGGAGACGCTGCAGCAGGCCCTGCCGGCAGCCCTGGCGGCGGAGCGCGCCGGCCGGGC
Source organism: Moraxellaceae bacterium (assembly GCA_021156385.1). Lineage (GTDB taxonomy): Bacteria > Pseudomonadota > Gammaproteobacteria > Pseudomonadales > Moraxellaceae > UBA2031. The sequence goes on from JAJNDL010000018.1 coordinate 7,317, forward strand.
GCTCGGCGACGCGCGCCGTCATCTCGCCGCGGGCCAGGAACTGCTGCGCCGGCGCCAGCTCGAGCTTGAGACCTTCAGCCGGCGCAACACCGACATCGCGCAGCAGCTCTACGACGAGGCCCTGGCCAGCCGCATGCGGCCGCTGGCCGACGGCGTGCAGGCGCTGCCGCGCCTGGTGCGCGACCTGGCGCGCTCGCTCGGCAAGCAGGCGCGCCTCGACATCGCCGGCCTCGACGTACCGGTGGACCGCGACATCCTCGAGAAGCTCGACGCGCCGCTCGGCCACCTGATGCGCAACGCCGTCGACCACGGCATCGAGATGCCGGAGGCGCGGCAGGCGGCCGGCAAGCCTGCCGAAGGCGTGGTGCGGCTCGAGGCCTGGCATGCCGGCGGCGTGCTGCACGTGGCGGTGCAGGACGACGGCGCCGGCATCGCGCCCGAGCGCCTGCGCGCCGCCATCGTGGCGCGCCGCCTCGCCGATGCCGGGACGGCGGCGCGCATGAGCGACGCCGAACTCCTCGAATTCCTGTTCCTGCCGGGGTTCAGCCTGCGCGAATCCGTCACCACCATCTCCGGCCGCGGCGTCGGGCTGGATGCGGTGCAGGAGATGGTGCGCCAGGTGCGCGGCACGGTGCGTGTCGTCTCGCAGCCGGGCCAGTGCACGCGCTTCCTGCTGCAGTTGCCGCTGACGCTCTCGGTGATTCGCGCGCTCGTCGCCTGCATCGACGACGAGGCGTATGCCTTCCCGCTCGCCAGCATCGTGCGCACGCTGCGCCTGCGCCGCGAGGACATCCGCCTGGTCGAGGGCCGCCAGCATTTCGACCTCGACGGCCGGATGGTGGGCCTGGTCATGGCGCAGCAGGTACTGGAGCACGGCCAGCCGATCAGTGCCGGAGAAACGCTGCCGGTGGTGGTCATCGGCGAGGGCAGCCAGCTCTACGGCCTCGCCGTCGACAGTTTCGTCGGCCAGCGCGAGCTGGTGGTGCAGCCGCTCGACCCGCGCCTCGGCAAGATCCGCGACATCAGCGCCGGCGCCCTGCTCGAGGACGGCTCGCCGGTGCTCATCGTCGACATCGACGACCTCGTGCGTTCGCTGGAGAAACTGGTGGCGAGCGGCCTGCTGAACCGCGTCGGGCAGGGCGCCGCCGCGGCCGGTGCGCAGCAGCGCAAGCGCGTGCTGGTGGTGGACGATTCGCTCACGGTGCGCGAACTGGAGCGCAAGCTGCTGGCCGCCGCCGGCTACGAGGTCGAGGTCGCGGTCGACGGCATGGACGGCTGGAACGCCGTGCGCGAGGGCGACTTCGATCTCGTCATCACCGACATCGACATGCCGCGCATGGACGGTATCGAGCTGGTCTCCATGATCCGTCGCGATGCGCGCCTGAAGTCGCTGCTGGTGATGGTCGTCTCCTACAAGGATCGCGAGGAGGACCGCCAGCGCGGCCTCGAGGCCGGCGCCGACTACTACCTGACCAAGGGCAGCTTCCACGACGAGGCGCTGCTGCAGGCCGTGGTCGACCTGGTGGGGGCGGCATGAAGCCGGCGCGGACAGCCACCGCACAGCGTCCCCGGTCCGCGACGGTGCTGGTCGCCATCGGCGCCTCGGCGGGCGGGCCGTCGGCGCTGGCCGAAGTGCTCGGCGGCCTGCCGGCGGGGTTCGCGGCGGCCGTGGTGGTGATCCAGCACGTCGACGAGCAGTTCTCCGCCGGCCTCGCGGAGTGGCTGGACCAGCACTGCGCGCTGCCGGTGCGGCTGGCGCGCGACGGCGAGCTGCCGCTGCCCGGCAGCGTGCTCGTCGCCGGCACCAACGACCACCTGGTGATGAGCGCGGGCGGCTGCCTGCTCTATACGCCGGAGCCGAAAGAAGCGGTGTACCGCCCTTCCGTGGATGCGTTTTTCGAAAGCGCCAGCCGCCACTGGCCGGGCGCGGTGGTGGGGGTGCTGCTGACCGGCATGGGGCGCGATGGCGCCCGCGGCTTGCGCGCACTGCGCGAGGGCGGCCATCACACGATCGCCCAGGACGAGGCATCCAGTGCGGTTTACGGCATGCCCAAGGCCGCCGCGCTGCTGGATGCCGCCGTGGAAATATTGCCACTGGACGGCATTGCACCGCGCCTGGCACGCACCTGTGCGGCCAGGGCATGAAGGAGGATCTATGCAGCAGACTGCAAGCAGCAAGGACGGCCATGCGCTGTTACCGGCGGACGAATACGCCGTCATGGTGCTGATGGTCGACGACCAGCCCATGGTCGGTGAAGCCGTGCGCCGCATGCTCGCCGACAAGCCCGACATCGATTTTCATTACTGCGCCGATCCGGCCAATGCCCTCGCCATGGCCAAGCGCATCAAGCCCACCGTGATCCTGCAGGATCTGGTGCTGCCGGGAGCGGACGGGCTGGAGATGGTGCGCGAGTACCGTGCCCACGCCGCCACGACCAACATCCCGCTCATCGTGCTGTCCACGCGCGAAGAGCCGCTGGTGAAGAGCGATGCCTTCCTCGCCGGCGCCAATGATTACCTGGTCAAGCTGCCGGACCCGGTGGAGCTGGTGGCGCGCATCCGCTATCACTCGCGCGCCTACATCAACCAGCTGCAGCGCGACGAAGCCTACCGCGCCCTGCGCAAGAGCCAGCACCAGCTGCTGGAGACCAACCTTGAACTGCAGAGGCTCACCAACACCGACGCCCTCACCGGCCTCAGCAACCGGCGCAATCTCGAAGACCGCCTGGAGCTGGAGTGGAACCGCGCCATCCGCGAGCAGAGCGAGATCGCCGCGCTCATGATCGATGCCGACGAGTTCAAGCGTTACAACGACACCTACGGTCATCCGGCCGGCGACGAGGTGCTGATGAAAGTGGCCAACATAATGCGCGTCTGCTGCCGGAGGACGACCGACGTCGCCGCGCGCTACGGTGGCGAGGAGTTCGTCATATTGCTGCCGAACAGCTCGCGCGAGGGTGCCCGGAGCATCGGCGAGCAGCTGCGGCAGGGCGTGGCCGACCTGCACATCCCGCACCGCGCCTCCGCCGTCAACGATTGCGTGACCGTCACCGTGGGTGTCGCCGTCATGGTGCCGCAGCGCGGATCGTCGCCGCGCAGCCTTGTCGAGGTGGCGGATGTCGCGCTTTACCGGGCCAAGCAGGAGGGGCGCAACCGGGTGTTGATGGCAGACTGACGACGCTTCCTGCCGCCACGTCCGCCGATAGCAGAACTCTCACCAGAATCCAACACCGGGACAGGGCCCCGTTTCTAAGCTGGAAACTTCCACCGGCCTTTGCCGCTGTGTGCGAGGCTCTGCCGTTGCACGCAGCAGTGCCGATTTTTCATCGCGGAGGAAAGAATCATGACGGATGCAGCACAGCACGGGCTCAGGGACAAGGTCGTGGTCGTCACCGGCGCCTCCAGCGGCATCGGCCGCGGCACCGCCAAGGAGTTCGCGCGCGCCGGCGCCTGCGTGGTGCTGGCGGCGCGCCGTGGCTACCTGCTCGACCAGCTGGCGCAGGAGTGCGATGCGGCCGGCTACCGCGTGCTGGCCGTCGCCACCGACGTCAGCAATCCGGAAGAAGTCGGACAGCTTGCCGCGAAGGCCATCGCGCAGTTCGGCGGCATCGACGTCTGGGTGAACAATGCCGGGGGCGGCGTCGTCGGCCGCTACGACGAGATTCCGCTGGCGGAGCACGAGCAGGTCATCCGCACCAACCTGCTCGGCACCATGTACGGCGCCTGGCACGCGCTCGGGCATTTCCGGCAGCGTGGCCGCGGCACGCTGATCAACGTGGCCTCCATGTACGGCAAGGTGCCGGGGCCCTACTGGAGTTCCTATGTTGCTTCAAAGTTCGGCATGGTCGGTCTCGCCGATGCGCTGCGCCAGGAAGTGAAGCAGGGCGGCCTGCGCGACGTGCATGTCTGCTCGGTGCTGCCGATGACCATCGATACGCCGTTCTTCGAGCATGCCGGCAATTACAGCGGGTACGAGATTGCCTTGCCGAAGCCCATCAACGATGCACAGAAAGTGGTGGATGCCATCCTGCGTCTCGCCCTCGAGCCGGAAAACGAAGTCATCGTCGGCTATGGCGGTCGTTTGATGAATGCCATGCACACCGTGGTGCCGGGTGCCGTGGAGAACCTCTTCGGGATGGCTACCCATCGCGCGCAATTCCGGCGCATGCCGCCAAGCGAGCTGACCGCCGGCGCGCTGCAGCAGCCGCTACCGACCGGGACGGGTGTGGCCGGCAGCAGCGCACGCCGGTCTGCATGAGCGGACGGCGGCGGTTCCGGCCCGGAGTGCTCAAGGCATGTGATGGCCGTGATGGCCGTGGTGTTCCTGCTGCGGAGTTCCGGCGCGGGCGGCCGCATGGTGATGGCCCGGTAGCAGCGGCGCCACGGCCGTCCACAGGCCGAAGGCAATGACGAGCGTGCCGGCGAGGCGACGTGTGCCGGCGTTCTGCAGCAGGTTGCGCACCCGGCCCGCGAGCGTGCCGGTGAGCAGCAGGGTGGGCAGCGTGCCGAGGCCGAAGGCCAGCATGACGGCGCCCGACATCAGCGCATCGGCACGCGCCAGGGCCAGCGTCAGCGCGCTGTAGACGAGACCGCAGGGCAGGAAGCCCCAGAGGCCGCCGGCGACGAGCGCCTTGAGCGGATGATCGACAGGCAGGACGTATCTGCGCAGCGGCGCGAGATATTGCCAGAGCCTCCCGCCGGCCCCCTCCAGGCGGCGCAGCACC
>JAJNDL010000390.1 GCA_021156385.1 Moraxellaceae bacterium
CCGGCGCCCCAGGAGGCCCAAGATGCGCAGTGAAATCCTGATTCCCCTGCTGTTCCTGTCGCTGCTGGCCGGCTGCGCCGGACGCGAGCACCTGCGCGCCGACTTCGGCGCCAGCAACGCCAACAACAAACTGGTGCAGACCGTGGACCCGCAGGCCGAGCAGCGCGGCCCGCGCGCCCTGGTCGGCGACGGCCAGAAGATGGAGCAGGCGCTCAAGGACTACCGCAAGGGCAAGCCCGAGGCGACCCGCGACCAGCTCATCATCAGCACCAGCAAGTGAGGTCATCATGCCCGGCAAATCGCGGCAGCGCGGTGCCTTCCTGGTCCTTGCCGCCATCCTGATGGCGGCACTGCTCGGCGTGGTGGCGCTCGGCATCGATGTCGGGCGCCTCTATGCCCTGCGCTCGGAGATGCAGAACGCGGCGGACGCGGCGGCGCTCGCCGCGGCCGCCGAACTCGACGGCACGCCCGATGCGCGCGCCCGCGCCATCGCCGCGGCCCAGGACATGCTGCAGCACGACAGCCGCTTCGCCTCGACGGCGGCGCTGCTCGGCGAGGGCGGCCTGCCCACGGACTCCTTCCAGTTCTACTGCCTGATCGGCGCCAAGTACGATCCGCCGTTCAGCGCCACCTACTGCTCCGACGTGCCCGATGGCGAAGGCCGCTACTTCGCCACCAGCGACGCCGAGGCGCACTACGTGCGCGTGGTGCTCGACCCGGTCGCCGCCGCCGACCGCTTCCGTTTGCAGCTGCTCTTCCTGCCCGTGCTCTCCGCCGTGGGCGTGCAGACCCAGGACGTGGTGAGCGTGCGCGCGCAGTCGCTCGGCGGGCGCAACTTCTACACCTGCGACGTGCCGCCGATGGCGATCTGCGATCCCTTCGAAGGCACCGGCACCACCTTCCGCGAGGCCATGAGCCGCGGCGACGGCATCGAGCTGCGCGGCTCGGGTTCCGGCCAGTGGACCAACGGCAACTTCGGCTTCGTGACGCCGCCCGACGGTTCCTCCGGCGCCAGTGCGCTCGCCAACCTCATCGCCAACGAGAACGGCGTCGGCTGCAGCGCGCCCTACATCCAGACGGAGCCCGGCGCGATGGCCGGCCCGACCACCAACGCCTTCAACACGCGCTTCGACCAGTACAGCGGCAGCTTCAACAACAAGTGGAGCCAGTATCCGCCGGCCCCCAACGTCGTCGACTACCCGCATGACGCCACCAAGCGCGCCATCGACGACCGCTTCGGCAACGGCGACTGGGACTTCGCAAGCTACTGGAACGGCGCCCACCCCGGCGTCACGCCCCCCAACGGCTGGTCCAACCTGAACCGTCCGGCACGCTGGGACGTCTACAACCACGAAGTCGACAACGGCCTCGTGCCCAACCTGCCGCCCACCTATGCCGGCCAGCCGGCAGCCGGGCACGTCACCGCCGGCACCGTGAAGAACCGCCGCCTGATCACCATCGCCGTCGTGAGCTGCACCGCCATGGACCTCGGCGGGCGCAGCGAAGGCGCGGTCCGCGATCCCGACGGCTACGCGAAGATCTTCCTGTACCGCCAGGCGGAAGGCTCGCCCAACCTGCGCGCCTGGGGCGAGTTCGTGGAGTGGGAAGAAGCGGGCGGCGACAAATTCCACGTGGACGTGCAGCTCTATGAATAAGCCGCGCACTGCCTTCCGCCCGGCACGCGGTGCCGCCATGGTCGAGCTCGCCATCATCCTGCCGGTGCTGCTCGCCATCTTCTTCGGCCTCGCCGACATCGGCCGCGCGCTGCTGCTCGAGCACAGCCTGCTGCGCCACACCGAGGCGGCGGCGCGCTACCTGGGCCGCGCCTACCAGGGCCTGGCCACCGACTGCAGCGAGAACGCCGCGTGGGCCGCGGCGAGCACCACCGCCACCAACCTCGCCGTGTACGGCAACGAGGCCGGCACCGGCACGCCGCTCTTCAGCGGCCTCTCCGCCGAGGATGTCGACATCGCCGTGGCCAACGCGGCCACGCCCGGCGGCGGCACCGCCTGCGTGGTCCGCGTCACCGCGGCCGTGCCCTATCCCGGCCTCTTCGGCGCCACCATCCCGCTGATCGGCATCGACCAGCCCACCCTGCGTGCGCAAAGCGAGGAACGCTATGTCGGCGAATGATTGCCCTTCTGCATGCCCGGCTGGCCGGCCCGCGACGTGGCGGTTTCCCGCCTCCCGCGGCACGTCGCGCCGCCAGCCGGTGCTGCAGCCCGGAGCGCCGCGGCGCCGGCAGCGCGGCGCCGCGCTGGTCGAGTTCGCCATCGGCTTCACGCTCTTCCTGCTCGTGGTGTTCGGCACCATGGAGCTTGCGCTCACCTATTTCGCGTGGAACCGCGTCAGCGAGGCGGCGCGCGACGGCAGCCGCCACCTCATCGTCAATGCGCCGCTCGCCGACCTCTCCGCCCAAGACTGCGCGGCGGCCACGCCCGGCGCCGTCACCGTGGCCTGCAGCAGCGGCAGCTGCGCCACGCTGATGGCGCGGCTGCAGAACCAGGCGCCCTTCGTGGCGCCGGCCCACGTCAGCGTCGAGTACAGCTGCTCGGGCGCCGGCAATCCGGCGGCGCCCGCCGAAAACCGCGTACGCACGGTGTCGCTGCGCATCAGCGGCGTGCCGCACGCCCAGGCCATCCCCCTGCTCGGCGCGCTGGGCTGGGACAACCCGTCCACG
>JAJNDL010000391.1 GCA_021156385.1 Moraxellaceae bacterium
AGGTGGCGACCGACTCGAGGCGGGCGGCCGGCTTGTTGTAGGGGTTCTGCATGGGCGCTCCTTTCTGGTTATGGCGGCGCAGGTCCCGATGGTGGCGCAGCCGGCAGGCGCCGGGCTAGAGCGCCGTGACGGGCGACTTGTCCTGCTGCTCGGCGGCGCGGGCGTCGCTCTCGAACAGGGCCTCCAGCTCCTGCATGGATTCCTTCACGCTCTCGATCAGCTTGGCCTCGTCCTGGTAGATGGCGTGCTGGCGCGCCATGAGTTTCTCGTCGTACTCGCGGAACAGCTCGATGTCTCGGGCAGCACGCTCCGCCTCGAGACCGACCGCGACCAGGACCTTCTCGGCGAGGTCGAGGCTGGAGAGATAGGTTTCGCGGTTGATGACCTTCACGCCGATGTCCATGAGCCGGTAGGCATGGGAGCGGTCACGGGCGCGGGCATAGACGGCGACGTGCGGGAAATGCTTGTGCAGCGCCTCGGCGGTCTTCACCGAGTCCTGGACGTCGTCCATGGCCAGCACGAAGACCTTGGCCCGCCCCACGCCGGCGGCGCGCAGCAGGTCAATGTTGGCCGGATTCCCGTAATAGACCTGGTTGCCGAAGCGGCGCACGAAATCGACCTGGCGCGCGTCCGCCTCCAGCGCCGTGAAGCCGATGCGGTGCATGCGCAGGATGCGCGCCACGATCTGGCCGAAGCGGCCGAAGCCGGCGATGACCACGGGATTGTCGGTCTCCGGCACTTCGTCGAAGGCGCGGTGGTCACGGGGCCGCAGCCAGGGCTCCAGGACTTTCTCCAGCAGCATGAAGGCGAAGGGCGTCAGCGCCATGGAGATCGTCACGATCAGGATGAGGCGCTGCGCCAGCAGGTCGGGCAGCAGCGCATGGCCGGCCGCGGCCGAGAACAGCACGAAGGCGAACTCGCCGCCCTGGGCGAGCGGTATTGCCAGCTGCACGCTGCCGTGCAGGTTGCTGCCGCTGAGGCGGCCTACCGCCACGAGGACGGCGAACTTGATCACCATGAGCGCCAGCACACTGCCGACAATGAAGAGCGCCTCGTGCTGCAGCAGCTGAAGGTCGGCCGTCATGCCCACGGCAATGAAGAACAACCCCACCAGCAGCGCCTTGATGGGCTGCAGGCTGGCCTCGATCTCGTGGCGGAATTCGGAGTCGGCGAGCATCACGCCGGCCGCGAAGGCGCCCAGCGACATGGAGATGCCGAGGAATTCGGTCAGCAGCGCCGCACCGCAGACCAGGAACAGGGCGGCCGCCGTAAATACTTCCGGCGTGCCGGCACTTGCCACGAAACGCAGCGCCGGACGGATCAGCGTGCGGCTGGAGAGGACGAAGACCGCTGCCACCATGATCAGGTTGGCGAGGTCCATCCAGCCGTAGCTCGCACTCTTGCCGCCCAGCCAGGGCAGCATGGCCAGCAGCGGGATCACCGCGATGTCCTGGAAGAGCAGGATGGCGAAGGCGCGCCGGCCATGCTTGGTGGTGAGCTGGTTTTTCTCGCTGAGCAGTTGCAGCACGAAGGCGGTGGAGGAGAGGGCGAGGCCGAAGCCGACCACGAAGCTCACCGGCCAGGACTGGCCGAATGCGCGCACGATGCCCATGAGCGCGAGGCCGGTGATCCCCACCTGCAGGCCGCCGAGGCCGAACACCGAGCGACGCAGCACCCAAAGGCGCGAGGGTTCGAGTTCGATGCCGATCAGGAAGAGCAGCAGCACGATGCCGTATTCGGAAAACTCCAGCACGTCATGGGGGTCGTGCAGCAGGCCGAATGCGTAGGGCCCAAGCAGTACGCCGGTGGCAAGGTAGCCGATCACGGAAGCCAGTCCGAGACGTTTGAGCAGCGGCACCATCACGAGGGTGACGCCGAGAAAGACGGCGACGGTCTGCAGCAGATCCATCCGGTTATCCCTGGTTGCAAGCACCCGGCAATGGGCCGATAGTGGCGCCCTGTTCTTATGAATTACATGACTCGAAGTGCTGGGCAGCGGGCCTAAGCCGCTTGGCCTAGCATGCTTCGAGTTCTACCACAGGGAGAGTCCGTCATGGCACAGCTTTACGACGACAATTCGCTTTCGATCGGCAAGACGCCGCTGGTGCGGCTGAATCGCGTGTGCGGCCGCAACGTGCAGGTCTACGCCAAGATCGAGGGCCGCAATCCGGCCTACTCGGTCAAGTGCCGCATCGGCGCCGCCATGGTCTGGGATGCCGAGAAGCGCGACGTGCTGCGGCCCGGCATGGAGATCGTCGAGCCCACCTCCGGCAACACCGGCATCGCGCTCGCCTTCGTGGCTGCCGCGCGCGGTTACGCCATCACCCTCACCATGCCGGCCTCGATGAGCCTGGAGCGGCGCAAGGTGCTGAAGGCGCTCGGCGCCAACCTCGTGCTGACCGACCCGGCCAAGGGCATGAAGGGGGCCATCGAGAAGGCGCAGGAAATCGCGGCGAGCCGGCCCGACCACTACTTCATGCCGCAGCAGTTCGAGAACCCGGCCAACCCCGACATCCACGAGAAGACCACCGGCCCCGAGATCTGGCTCGACACCGACGGCAAGATCGACATCTTCGTGGCTGGCGTCGGCACCGGCGGCACCATCACCGGCGTGTCGCGCTACATCAAGAACACGCAGGGCAAGGTCATCCAGAGCATCGCGGTCGAGCCTGCGGC
>JAJNDL010000019.1 GCA_021156385.1 Moraxellaceae bacterium
CACCCTGGTGCTGGTCGCCACGCTGCTGGCCCGCCTCGTGCGCCGCTCGCTGGCGCCGGTCGCCGACATGACCTCCATCCTCAAGGAGGTCGACAGCGAACACCTGGACCGCCGCCTCTACACCGATGCCAGCGGCGACCTGCTGGATCTCGAAAGCGAGATCAACGCCCTGCTCGAGCGCCTTGCCGCCGACACGGAAGAGCTGAAGAGCTCGATGCTGCAGGCCAACGAGGACCTGCGCGAAACCATGGAGGCCATGGAAGTGCAGAACATCGAGCTGACGCTGGCGCGCAAGGAGGCCGTGGAAGGCAACCGCATCAAGTCGGAATTCCTCGCCAACATCTCGCACGAGATCCGCACGCCGCTGAACGGCATCCTCGGCTTCGCCAAGCTTCTGCAGAAGACCCAGCTCTCGCCCCGCCAGCTCGACTACATCAAGACCATCCAGAAATCCGCCGACAGCCTGCTCGCCATCATCAACGACGTGCTCGACCTCTCCAAGATCGAAGCCGGCAAGCTGGTGCTGGACCACATCCCGCTGGACATCGAGGAAGTCATCTTCGAGGTGCTGAGCATGCTGGCGCCGCTCGCGGAAGAGAAAGAGCTCGAGCAGGTTGCCTTCATCTACGACGACGTGCCGCGCCACCTCATGGGCGATCCGTTGCGCCTCAAGCAGATCCTGACCAATCTGGTGAATAACGCCATCAAGTTCACGCCGCGCGGCGAAGTCACGGTGCGCTGCATGCTGGAGAACCGTACCGAACGCCATGCGCTGCTGAAGATCAGCATCACCGACACCGGCATCGGCCTCTCCGACTCCGCCCGCGCCGACCTCTTCCGCGCCTTCAGCCAGGGCGACCCGTCCACCTCGCGCAAGTTCGGCGGCACCGGCCTCGGTCTCGTCATCTCCAAGCACCTGGTCGAGCAGATGCAGGGCGAGATCAATTTCGAGAGCATGGAGGGCGAAGGCTCGACCTTCTGGTTCACCATGCGCGCCGAAATCGACAGCTACACGCACTCGGGCTTCTACGGCGAGCACCTGCACAACCGCCGCGTCCTGGTGGCGGAGCCGCATCCGACGACGCGCCAGTTCCTCAGCAACACCCTGGACCACTGGGGCGCGAAGAGCTCCGGCGTCGGCACGCTCGAGGAGCTCTACACGGCACTGCGCGAGGAGGTGCTCCCGGAGGCGCTGATCATCAACCTCGCCATGCTGGGCTCGCGCGGCGTGATGAGCTCCATGCAGCTCGACGAGCTGCGCCGCCAGGTCAGCGGCCCCATCCTGCTGCTGTCGCGCAGCTCCGACTCGGCCCAGGAGCAAGCCAACTACCAGGACAACCAGGTCAGCGTGCTGAGCAAGCCGGTACCGCCACGCGAGCTGTACTCGCGCCTCGTGCAGATGTTCTCGGCCATCTCCCTGCAGCCGGCACAGCTTGCGCTGCTGCCCTCGCGCAAGCACTCGGCGCTGCGCGTGCTGGCCGTCGACGACAATCCGGCCAACCTCAAGCTGGTCTGCACCCTGCTCGGCGACATGCGCGTGGAGGCCGTCCCGGCCACCGACGGCTACCAGGCCATACGCCTCTGCAAGGAAAACGCCTTCGACCTCGTGTTCATGGACATCCAGATGCCGGGACTGACCGGCCTCGAGGCCACACGGACGATCCGCCAGGACGAAACCGCCGCCGGCACGAAGAAGCGCCTGCCCATCGTCGCGCTCACCGCGCATGCCATGGCCAACGAGCGCGAGGCGCTGCTGAAGTCCGGCATGGACGACTACCTCACCAAGCCGGTGCAGGAATCGCAGCTGGCCCACATGCTGGCGAAGTGGACGGGTATCGATCCGCGCAGCGGCTCTTCCCGGCTGCCCGACGAAATCATCATCGAGCCCTACCTGCCGGCCATGGGCAGCGACACCATCGTCAACTGGCAGGAAGGGCTGCGCCTTGCCGCCGGCAAAAAAGACCTCGCCCGCGACATGCTGATGATGCTGTTCAACAGCCTGGAAGAAGAGAAGCGCAAGATCGAAGCCGCCTGCGACGCCAACGACATCGACTCCCTGCTCGGCCACGTGCACTACCTGCATGGCGCGACCCGCTACTGCGGCGTGCCGGCCCTGCGTGACGCGGCCCAGGTGCTGGAGACCGACATCAAGTCCATGCTCAACCTCTACCAGACACAGCTGGCCGAGGGCGGCAGCCCCGAAAAGCCCTCCACGGCACTCTGCCGCGACGAGGTCGACATGCTGCTGCGCAGCATCGACCAGCTCATCGCCTGGCGCGAGAACAACTCCCTCCCTGCCTGACCTTCGCCCGCGCTGATGCAGGCCGACTGCCACTGCAGTCACCACTTGCTGCCGACATTGCCGCCCCTGTCATTTCGGTCAATACCGGCTTCCTACCCCGTGGCATAGTCGCCCGTGAAACTTCGGGAAATCCCTCGGGAGCAAGTGGATGAATGCCAACCAAGTGCAGGGCCTCGGCCTCAACATGCTGAACCGTTTTGCGCAGAGCGACTGGCCCGACCGCCTCGGCGTGCGCAAGCCGATCGAAAAACTTCTCTACACCGGCACCCGCACCGGCTTCCAGCTCGCCGGCGCCGCGGCACGCCAGTTCGGCAAGAGCAGCGGCAGGCTGGACCAGAAGCAACGCCTGCCGGCGGCCACCAAAGGCATCTTCGATCTCAGCCTGACCGAAGAGCAGCAGATGATGCGCGACACGCTGCAGCGCTTCGCCAGGGACGTGCTGCGCCCCGCCGCAGCCCACGCCGACCATGAAGCCCTGTTTCCTGCCGACGTGCGCGCGCAGGCGCTGGAACTCGGACTGAACTTTTATGCCGTGCCCGAAGCGCTGGGCGGCATGGCCGCAGAGCAGTCCGTAGTCACCAACGTGCTGATGGCGGAAGATCTCGGCTACGGCGATTTCACCTTGGGCGCTGCCCTCCTCGCCCCCATGGGCGTGGCCAATGCGCTGACGCGCTGGGGCAGCAAGGCACAACAGGAGAAATACCTGCCGACCTTTGCCGAGGAAAGCCCGCCACTGGCGACCCTTGCCGTTTCCGAAGCACGGCCGGCCTTCAATCCGAATGAGCTTGCCACGCGGGCGATGCGCCAGGGCGACGGCTTCGTGCTGAATGGCGAGAAGTCCCTCGTCCTGCTGGCACGCGAGGCCGAACTCCTGCTCGTCGCCGCGGAACTAGACGGCAAGCCCGCCGTCTTCATCGTGGAAGGCGGCAGCACCGGCCTCAGCTTCCAGGAAGACCCCGGCATGGGCCTCAGGGCTGCCGAGACGCTGAAGATGCGTCTCGAAAACGTGCGCGCGGAGAAGCTCGGCGACGACGACTTCGACTACCAGGCTTTTCTCGATCTCGGTGCGCTGATGTGGTGTGCGCTGGCCGTCGGCACCTGCCAGTCGGTCCTGGACTACGCCATCCAGTACGCCAACGACCGCATTGCCTTCGGCGAGCCGATCTCGCACCGCCAGAGCGTGGCCTTCATGATCGCCGACATGGCCATCGAGATCGACGCCATGCGCCTACTGATCTGGAACGCAGCCTCGCTCGCTGAAGCCGGCAAGCCTTTCCACCGCGAGGCCTATCTCGCCCGCCTGCTCACCGCCGAGAAAAGCATGAAGATCGGCAGCGACGGCGTGCAGGTCCTGGGGGGCCACGGCTTCACCAAGGAATTCCCGATGGAGCGCTGGTACCGCGACCTGCGCGCCGTGGCTGTCATGCACTCCGGCCTTCACGCCTGAGCCCGACTGCAAAGTATTCGAGGAAGAGCAAGATGAATCTCGAGAATCCGAAAAAGTTCAAAACACTGGTGGACCAGGCGCACGAAGTCGCCGTGAATTTCTTCCGCCCCATCTCGCGCAAATACGATAAAGCCGAGCATGCCTATCCCAAGGAACTGGACATGCTTGCCGCCCTGCTCGACGGCTTCAACGACGGCGCCGCCGAAGCTGCCGGCGCCTCCACCGCAAGCAAGCGCGGCAAGGCCGATGACGGCTCCATCAAGAATGGCGCCAACATGTCCACCGCACTCGGCGTCATCGAGCTCTGCTACGGCGATACCGGCCTGTTGCTGACCATGCCGCGCCAGGGCCTGGGCAATGCCGCGATCGCCGCCGTCGCCAACGACGAGCAACTGCAGCGCTTCAGCGGCAAGTGGGCCGCCATGGCCATCACCGAGCCGGGCACCGGTTCCGATTCGGCGAATATCCGCACGACCGCGACCAGGGATGGCGACCATTACGTGCTGAACGGCGAGAAGATCTTCGTCACCTCCGGTGAGCGCGCCGACTGTGTCGTGGTCTGGGCGACCCTGGACAAGAACCTCGGCCGTGCCGCCATCAAGTCCTTTGTGGTGGAGAGGGGCACGCCCGGCATGGAGATCGCCCGCCTCGAGCACAAGCTCGGCATCAAGGCTTCAGATACCGCGGCCATCAACTTCGTGAACTGCCGCGTGCCGGCCGCGAACCTGCTCGGCAATCCGGAGATCGATGTCGCCAAGGGCTTTGCCGGTGTCATGGAGACCTTCGACAACACGCGTCCCCTGGTGGCGGCGATGGCCGTGGGCTGCGCCAAGGCGTCGCTGGAACGTATCAAGGAGCTTCTGAAGGACTATCTCGATCCGGCGTACGGCACGCCACCGCTCAATGCCTCCAACATCGAGGCGACGATCCGGCGCATGGAGGCCGAGTGGGAAGCCGCGCGACTGCTGACGCTGAAGGCCTGCTGGATGGCGGACAACAAGAAGCCGAACTCCAAGGAAGCCTCGATCGCCAAGGCCAAGGCCGGGCGTGTCGGCAGCGAAATCACGCTGAAGTGCGTGGAGCTGGCCGCGAGCCTGGGCTACGGTGAGGACGAACTGCTCGAGAAGTGGGCGCGCGACTCGAAGATCCTCGACATCTTCGAAGGCACGCAACAGATCCAGCAGCTCATCATCGCCCGCCGCATCCTGGGCAAAAGCTCGTCGGAGCTGAAGTAGGCACTCGCGGCACGAATGAAAACGGCGGACAGTGTCCGCCGTTTTCTTTTTCGTCCACCGCCACAGATAGCGGTCAGGCGCTGCCGGCAACCTGCTTCTGCAGTTGCTTGCGCTTGCGATACTCCACCGGCGTTTCGTTCGTCCAGCGCTTGAAGGCGCGGTAGAACGTGCTGGGCTCCGAGAAACCCGTGAGATAAACGATCTGCTCGATGGGCTCGCTGGTACGCGCCAGGAGGCGTCGCGCCAGGCGCGAGCGGTAGTCGGCGAGAATCTGGTTGAAGCTGGTGTTGGCCTCGGCAAGCTGGCTGCGCAGGCGGCGCGGCGGAATGTCGAGGCGCTTTGCCACCGACTCCAGGCTGGTGTCGCCACTTTCCAGGGTTTCGCCGATGGCCCGCTTCACCTCCGAAACAAGGTCGAAACGCTGCAGCTCGGCCAGCTGCTCCTGGGCGATCTGCTCGTGCAGGCGCAGCAGACGGGGCTCGGCCTGCCAGATTCGGCGCTCCAGCACGTCCTTGTTGAAGTACATGCGGTACTCGCTACAACCCAGCGTCACGTCGCAGCCGTAGATGCGGCGGTACTCGGCGGGCGGCGCCCCCTCGGAGTGTTCGGTATGGATGGCGATGGCGCGGAAATCGCCATCCGTGACGAACTTGAAGAACTTGATCATGCCCGCCGCCAGGCATTCGGTGAAATGCCGGGAGGCCCTGCGATCGGTCAGCGTGGCGAGATAGCAGCTGTCACCTTCGATCACCAGCTCACCGGTCAGCGAATCGCTGAGCAGGCGGTGGAAATTCATGACGCGCTGCAGGCCTTCCCCGAAGGTCGGACTGGAGGTCAGCAGGTACTCGAGGACCTGGCCGCGGTAGAGGGGCATGTGCTCGCCGAGGTGCAGGCCGATGTGGGGGTCGCCGGAAATTTCTTCCGCGGCATTCCAGAAGGCCAGCTGGGCATTGCTGGGCATGCGCGAAAGGCTGGAGTCCTCAAGACGGCTCAGGGCCACGCCGGCCTTGATCAGGATCTCTTCGGCAGGCAGGCCGGCATTGAGCATGGCCTGGTAGATCAGGCGTAGGAATATATGCGCGTCGGTGCGTTCAGCCATTATGGGAAACGAACTCCACCTTCTGATTTTTGTCGCAGGGGCTCGCATGCAGCCGGGATATTGTCGCCATGGGCCAGCGACATAATTTCCCGACAATAACCGATTGATACGCGCCTGTCACAACTCCTCGAGCCGGATCAGGTCATAAGCCGCTGTTTCATAGGGATGGCTTGCTTTCAATGCGGCGATGACCTCGTTCACGCAGGCATCCGGACAGATCATTTCGACCCGGTACTCGTCGACCACTTCGAGCTCGCCCTGCTTGCCAAGATAGGGATCGCTGCCGGGCAGGGGCCGGAACTGGCCCTGCCCTTTCACTTGCCAGGCGCAGCACTCGTAGTCGCCAAGGCGTCCGGCCCCGGCCTTGAAAAGCGCCTCCTTGACCAACTCGACATGCGACTCGGGCACATAGAAGGTGAGCTTCAACATAGGTTTGTTCGTCCCTGCCGTTCCCTTACCCCACGAATACCCGGGCATTGCGGAACAGGCGCATCCAGGAACCGTCCTCCTGCCAGTCGTCCGGATGCCAGCTGTGCTGGACGGCGCGGAACACGCGCTCCGGATGCGGCATCAGGATGGTGGCGCGGCCGTCGCGCGTGGTGATGCCCGTCATGCCGCCGGGCGAGCCGTTGGGATTGAGCGGATAGCTCTCCGTGACATGCCCGGCATGGTCAATATAGCGCAGCGCCACGAGGCCGCTGCCGGGCAGCGCATCGAGGCGCTCCGGCGTATCGCTGACCCGGCCCTCGCCGTGGGCCACGGCGATCGGCATGCGCGAGCCGGCCATGCCGGCCAGCAGCACGGATGGCGACTGCTGCACCTCCACCATCACGGTACGGGCCTCGAACTGCTCGCTGGTATTGCGCAGGAAGCGCGGCCAGTGATCGGCGCCGGGGATCAGGTCCTTGAGCTGGGACATCATCTGGCAGCCGTTGCAAACGCCGAGCGAGAAAGTCTCGTTGCGGGCGAAGAACGCGGCGAACTCGTCGCGCGCGCGCGGATTGAACAGCACCGACCTGGCCCAGCCACCGCCGGCGCCAAGCACGTCACCATAGGAGAAGCCTCCGCAGGCCACCAGGCCGGCAAAGTCCCTCAACGAAACGCGGCCGGAGATGATGTCGCTCATGTGCACGTCGATGGACTGGAAACCGGCACGGTCGAAGGCAGCCGCCATCTCGAGCTGGCCGTTCACGCCCTGCTCACGCAGCACGGCCACCCGGGGACGAACGCCGGTTGCGATAAAAGGCGCCGCGACATCCTCGTTCACGTCATAGCGCAACGCGACATGCAGGCCGCGGTCGTCACGATCGTCGAGGCGTGCGAACTCCTGGGCCGCGCAGTCGGCATTGTCGCGCAACGCCTGGATGCGGTAGCTGGTCTCGGCCCAGGTCTTCTGCAGGTCGGAACGTTCCCGAGCGAAGACACAGCCGCCATTCCACTGGATCGCCAGCGTATCGCCCTCGAATACGGAACCAATCACGGTGACGCCGTCGGCCAGCAGCGAACCGGCAAATGCAGCCGTGACGACGTCGATATCGCCGCGCCGTACCTGTACCACCGCACCCAGCTCCTCGTTGAACAGCATGGGCAGCAGCTGCGATTGGCTGCCCTCCAGCTCGAGAGTCACGCCAGCGCGGCCGGCAAAGGCCATTTCGCAAACGGTGGCAAACAGCCCCCCATCGCTACGGTCGTGGTAGGCCAGAAGCTTGTTCTGGGCATTCAGCGACTGGATGCCATTGAAGAAAGCCTTGAGCGTTGCTGCATCGTCCACATCAGGCGCAACGTTTCCGATAGCGCCATAGACCTGGGCCAGAGCCGAACCACCGAGACGGTTCTTGCCGAGTCCGAGATCGATCAGCATGAGTACTGTGTCACCTTGGTCGGTGCGCAACCGCGGCGTCAGGACCTTGCGCACGTCGGTCACGGGTGCGAAGGCCGATACGATCAGCGACAACGGTGCGGTGACGGATTTCTTCTCGCCGTTGTCGTCCCACACGGTACGCATCGACAGGGAGTCCTTGCCTACGGGAATGGCGATGCCGAGCTGCGGGCAGATTTCCATGCCGACGGTCTTCACCGCATCGAAAAGGTTCTCGTCTTCCTTGCCGTAGCCTGCGGCTGCCATCCAGTTCGCCGAGAGCTTGATGTCACCGAGCCGCGCAATCGGGCTTGCGGCGATGTTGGTCAACGCCTCGCCCACCGCCATGCGCGCCGATGCCCTGGCATCGATCAGCGCCAGCGGCGTGCGCTCCCCCATGGCCATGGCCTCACCGGCGTAGGTCTGATACCCGGTCGCCGTCACGGCACAGTCGGCCACCGGTACCTGCCACGGCCCGACCATCTGCTCGCGGGCGACAAGGCCGGTAATCGACCGGTCGCCAATGGTGATGAGGAAGGACTTGCTGGCCACCGTCGGCAGCCGCAGTACACGCGTCGCCGCCTCCTCGAGATCCATGGCGCTGATATCGAAGGCCTTCTGTACCAGCGGTTTGCGGGACACCTTGCGGGTCATGCGCGGCGCTTTGCCAAGCAGCACCTGCATCGGCATGTCAACCGGGTGGTTGTCGAAGTGCGGGTCGGCCACCTTGAGTTCCTGCACCGCGGTAGCCTCGCCGAGCACCGCGTACGGGCAGCGCTCGCGCGCGCAGATCGCCTCGAACTCGGCCAGCCGGGAAGGTGAAACGGCCAGGACATAGCGCTCCTGCGCCTCGTTGCACCAGACCTCGACGGGGCGCATGCCGGGCTCGAGATTGGGGATGGCGCGCAGGTTCAGCGTGGCTCCGAGGTCGTGCTCGTGCACAAGCTCGGGCATGGCATTGGACAGGCCGCCGGCACCGACGTCATGCAGGGAGACGATGGGATTGCTCTCGCCCATGGCCCAGCACACGTCGATGACCTCCTGGCAGCGGCGTTCCATCTCGGGGTTGTCGCGCTGCACCGAGGCGAAATCGAGGTTCTCGGTGCTGGCACCGCTTGCCATCGAGGAAGCTGCCCCGCCACCAAGGCCGATCAGCAATGCCGGGCCGCCCAGCACGATGAGTCGGTCGCCCGGCTGGATGGGATTCTTCTGCACATGCTGGCCGCGGATGTTGCCGTAGCCGCCAGCAATCATGATGGGCTTGTGATAGCCGCGCACTTCCTCGCCGTCGAGACCGTTGACCTTCATTTCGAAGCTGCGGAAGTAACCACAGAGATTGGGGCGGCCGAACTCATTATTGAAGGCAGCGCCGCCCAGCGGCCCTTCGATCATGATGTCGAGTGCGGAAACGATGCGGCCAGGCTTGCCATAGTCCTGCTCCCAAGGCTGGAGGAAGCCGGGAATCTTCAGATTGGATACGGTGAAGCCGGTAAGGCCCGCTTTGGGCTTGCCACCCCGGCCGGTGGCGCCCTCGTCACGAATTTCGCCACCGGAGCCCGTGGATGCGCCCGGGAAGGGTGAGATGGCCGTCGGGTGATTGTGCGTTTCCACCTTCATCAGGATGTGCACGTCTTCGCTGGAGTAGCCGTACTGGTGGTTGGCAGGCTCAGGGAAGAAACGGGCCGCTTGGTGCCCGGTGATGACCGCAGCGTTGTCCTTGTAGGCGGAAAGGATGTTGTCCGGTGCCTGTGCGTAGGTGTTCTTGATCATCTGGAAGAGCGAGTGGTCCTGCTCCTCCCCGTCGATAATCCAGCTGGCATTGAATATCTTGTGGCGACAGTGCTCCGAGTTCGCCTGGGCGAACATCATCAGCTCGACGTCAGTAGGATTGCGTTCAAGGGCGCGGAAGCTGTCGACCAGGTAATCGATCTCGTCG
>JAJNDL010000392.1 GCA_021156385.1 Moraxellaceae bacterium
TTCCGCACGGATCAGCTCGTCGGTGGCGGCGTCGGGCTCCGCCTTCGGCAGTTCGCGGTAGAGCGCGCTGATGCGCGCATCGTGCAGGTCGTCGTCGCGCTCACTCACAGCAGGCCCTCCAGGCAACTGCGCAGTTTTTTCAGCGCATAGCGCAGGCGGCTCTTCGCGGCTTCGGCATTGGTGCCGGTGACTTCAGCGATTTCCCCCAGTGACATCTCCGCCTCCTCCTTCAACAGGAAGACTTCACGCTGCTCGGCCGGCAGCTGTTCCATGCAGCCGGCGAGGGCGCGCGCATCGAGCTGGCGGCCCCATTCGGACTCCGGTGTCGGCAGGGCGCAGCTTGCGTCCTCGGGCAGTTCGGGCACGGCCTCCTCGTGCTGCCAGCGCCGGCCCTGCCGGCGCAGGTGATCGACGAGGCAGCTGTGTGCCACGCGGAAAAGATAGGTGCTGAAGCGCGCCTGCACCCGGTACTGCGCACGCTGGCGGATCAGGCGCAGCCATGCTTCCTGGTAAATCTCCTCGCCTGCCTCGCGACTGCCGGCCTCGCGCACGAGGAAGCGGAACAGGCGCCCGCGATGACGCTGGTACAGCGTATCGAAGGCGCCGGCATCGCCGGCCTGGTAGGCCAGCATCAGTTCCTCGTCGCTCTCTTCTGTGGTCGGGAGCGTGATGGCAGGCTGGGGCATGGGTCAGTGCTGGTGGTGGGAGAGCGTGTCGCGCCCGGGCTTCTGCGGCGTCAGCGACCCCGCCAGGTCGACGAGCTTCAGGAATTCCTGGCGGTGGCCACTGCGGTCGTCGGCCAGCGATTGCTGCGCGAGCCGGTGCACGTCGGCATAGCCGAATGTACCGGTATAGGGCGACTGCCGCAAAAGCTGGCCGAAGGCCGCGACGGCACTGGCGAAATTCATCTCGGCGGACGCGCCGCGGGCCAGCAGCGCAGTGTCAGGACGCTGGAGCGGCTGGGCGAGTTCGATAGAGCGCGTACCTTCAGGCTGCTTGTAGCGGATGCGCAGGAAGCCGAGCTCACTGCTTTTTCCGGCAGCAGCTTTCGGGGCAGCAGCATAGCGGCGCGTGGCATGCAGCGTATCGGTGCCTGCGGGGGTCAACTCATAGATCGCCGTCACGCTCTTGCCTGCGCCGACGTCACCGGCGTCGACCTTGTCGTTGCGGAAATCCTCTTCCTTCAGCACGCGGTTCTCGTAGCCGATCAGGCGCCATTCCGCGACTTGGTCCGGGTTGAACTCGATCTGCAGCTTCACGTCCTTGGCCACCGTGTTGAACGTCGAGGAAAGCTCTTCGACCAGCACCTTGCGGGCCTCGGCCAGCGAGTCGATGTAGCTGTAGTTGCCGTTGCCGACATCGGCGATCTGCTCCATCAGCGCTTCCTGGTAATTGCCCTGGCCGAAGCCCAGCGTGGTCAGCGAGATGCCGCTCATGCCGACGTTGAAGTCGCCGTCGGTGGCCAGCAGGATGCGGTTGATGCCGCCCTTGATGTAGCCGGCGCGGGCCTGCGCATAGGCGAGGCGGATCGCGGCTTCACCGGCGGTGGAGCCGCCCGCGTTCAGGCGCGCGATGGCGGCGCGGATCTTGTCCTTCTGGCTGCCCGGCGTGGAAGGCAGCTCCACCGCCGTGCGCCCCGCATACACGACCATCGCCACGCGGTCCTGCGGGCGCAGCTGGTCGGTGAGCAGCTGCAGCGTGGACTGCACCAGCGGCAGCTTGTCCGGCGAATCCATGGAGCCCGACACGTCAACCAGGAAGACGAGGTTGGCCGGCGGCATGGCAGCGATGTTCTGCTCCACCGCCTTCACGCCGACACGCAGCAGCAGGTGATCGGGATTCCACGGCGCTTTCGCGACTTCGGTGCTGACCGAGAAGGGGTGGCCGGCGGTGGCGGGCGGATAGCGGTAGGAGAAATAGTTCACCAGCTCCTCGACGCGCACGGCGTCGTTGGGCGGCAGCTGGCCCTGGTTCAGGAAGCGGCGGACATTGCTGTAGCTGCCGGTGTCGACGTCGAGGCTGAAGGTCGAGATGCTTTCCCTGCTGGTCAGCTTGACCGGGTTGTCGGTCAGGTTCTGGTACTTCTCGCGGTTCTCGGCCGGCGGCAGGTAGCTGTCGGAGAGCTGTAGCGGCGCAGCGGTCACGGCGCCGGCCCCGGACAGGTAGTCGGCGGAGGCGGCTGCCTCGGCCATACGGACATTGCCCGTCACCTTGGCGGCCCGCTCCTGGCGCAGGGCTTCGCGCTTGAGCTCGGCCGGCGCCGGCGGGGCCACCGGCCGGAGGCTGGCGACAGGTTCGGCCGGTGGCGTCACCGGCGGTGCTTCCTGGTGGGCACAGGCGGCCAGGAGCAGGGTGAGGCAGACAGTCTTGTACAGGGTGTTCAGGGGTGGGCGCGGCATGGCGGTCTCCTTGCGCTGAGGGAATCTCCTCCGGTTGAACGCCGCAGCGCAGCGAAACGGGTTAAGGGTTCCGGAAAAAATCCCGCCGTCCGTCGCCGCCGTACGGATGACGCGCAGCGGTACCTTCTGCGACCATCCGACTCCTGCCAAACCGGAGGCCGGCATGTCGGAATACCTGCGCAAGAACCTGGAAGAAGTGGACCTCACCCCGGGCCGCGGCCGCATCAGCGGCTGCCTGTCGGTGGGGCTGGGCCTGCTCGGCGTCCTGGGCGCGCTTTGCTTCCTGTATCCCGACCTGCTCACCACGCCCGACTTCCAGCCGCTCTACGACACGGTCCTGCTGCGCCAGGTGCTCTTCGCCGGCATCGCCATCGGCTTCGGCTTCGGTTTCTACAGCGTCATGAAGGCCGGCTCGCGCTGGCTGGGGATCGCGGGGCTCACGCTGACAGCGATGGCGGCCGTGCTCGGCAGCATGGAGAGCGAGCGCACCCTGCCGGCCGAGCGCAGCCTCTATGCCGGCCTCGACTACTTCGTGCTGACGCTGCTGATCCTGGCGCTGGTCTTCATCCCCATGGAGCGGCTCTTCCCCAAGAACCCGGCGCAGAAGACGCTGCGCAAGGGTTGGACCACGGACATGAAGTACTTCCTGTTCAGCCATCTCGGCATCCAGATCATCAGCTTCTTCACCATCATCCCGGCGCAGCATTTCTTCGCCTGGCTGATCGACGCCGACTTCCAGCGCGCCATTGCGGCGCAGCCGGTGTGGCTGCAGTTCATCGAGATCCTCGCGGTCGTGGACATCACGACCTACTGGATGCACCGCGCCATGCACGAGGTGCCCTGGTTGTGGAAAATCCACGCCGTGCACCACTCCACCGAGCAGATGGACTGGCTGGCGTCCTCGCGCCTGCACGTGCTGGAGATCTTCGCCAACCGCCTGCTGGGCTATCTGCCGATCTTCATCCTCGGGTTCACGCCGGCGGCGGTGTACGCCTATCTCGTCTTCGTGTCCTTCCACGCCATCTTCATCCACGCCAACGTGCGCTTCCGCTTTCCGGTACTGCGCTGGGTGATCGCGACGCCGGAGTTCCATCACTGGCACCACACCTCGCAGGACGAAGGCGTCGACATCAACTACGCCGGCTTCCTGCCGGTTTACGACAGGCTTTTCGGCACCGCCTACCTGCCGGCGCACCTGCCCGAGCGCTACAGCACGCGCGGGCAGCCGCTGCCGGAGGGCTTTGTCGGCCAGTTCCTGTATCCGTTCCGGCAGTGGCGGGAGATGCGCCGGCAACGCCGCGCCGCAGCGCCGGAATAGGCGCGGTATGGTTACAGAAAAGCCACCAGCGGTTCGGGTGGCTTTTTCATTGGTGACGCAGGCTCACTGACGGCAGAGGTTGCTTGCGTTTTCAAAACAAAAGCCACATTCACGTGGCCAATGGAAACAGACGCGACGAGCTTACTGTCCTACTTTCTCCTGACGCCAGCAGGGCAGCCTTATTGCCCAGTCACAGGGAGAACACGCATGAACAGGATATTGTCGATAGCGGCCATCGCCTTTAC
>JAJNDL010000393.1 GCA_021156385.1 Moraxellaceae bacterium
ACGCCGCCATCACCTTGCCGGTGGCGGTGCCGCGGCGTTCCTCAGGAATGCAGTCGCCGAGATAGGCCATGACGTTGGCGCCGAGGATGCCGCCGAAGGTACCGGCCAGCAGGCGTGCCAGCAGCAGGCTGGTGAAGCTCCAGGCCAGCCCGCAGGCCGTGGTGGCGACCAAGAAGCCGGCGAAGACGCCGAGCAGCAGGCGGCGCCGGTCGAAGCGGTCGACCACGAAGGCGCAGGCGAAGCCGGCCAGTCCGGCCGCCAGCGTATAGGCCGCCACCAGCAGGCCGAACTCGGCGGTGCTGATGTCGAGCAGGCGCATCAGCTGCGGCCCCAGCGGCATCAGGACCATGAAAGCGGCGCATCAAGCAGGGGAGGGGACATCGGCCATCCGTGAAAGAAGGTCTACAACTGCCAGACAGAATTATTCGGGTATTGGCACAGCGCTTGCTCTCTAACCCCTCAAGGTCAACAGAGGTGCAGACCATGCTCAAGATTCTCCTGGTGAACGATACCAACAAACAGGTCGGGCGCCTGCGGGCTTCCCTGATCCAGGCCGGCTTCGATGTGGTGGAGGAGGTGTCTTCCGCCCTCATGATTCCGCGCAAGGTGGCCAGCCTGCAGCCCGACCTCGTCATCATAGACACGGAATCGCCGAGTCGTGACGTGCTCGAGCAGGTCGTTGTGGTGAGCCAGGACGAGCCGCGGCCCATCGTCATGGTGAGCGACGACGGCCAGCCCACGGCCATCCGCGCGGCCATCAAGGCCGGTGTGTCGGCCTATGTCGTGGAGGGCATCGACGTCGCCAAGCTCGAGTCCGTGCTCGCCGTGGCGCAGGCAAGATTCGAAGCAGATCAGGCACTTAAGCAGCAGGTGCGGGTGGCCGAAGGCAAGCTCAACGAGCGCAAGACGGTGGAGCGTGCCAAGGGCATGCTGATGCAGCTGCGCAACATGAACGAGCCGGACGCCTATAACGCCATGCGCAAGATGGCCATGGACCGCAACATCCGCATCGTCGACGTCGCGGAAAAACTTCTGGCAATGAACGAGCTTCTGGCCTGAACCGGCCAGTCTTCTGCCGACGGCGCCTCAGGGCGCCGTTTTTTTTGCGTCTCCTTCCGGCTGCCCGGGGCGCTGCCCGCACCGGCCCGGATTTCCTGGTGCATGCACTTTCCCGAATGGGGCGCGCTCGGGGAGTCCGCCTGCCGCCGACCTGCACCGTTCCCCCTTTTGGCGCAAAAGCCGCACCACGATGGTGAAAACAGGGATTTCACCGCTTCCGGAAAAGCTGGCACACCAGTTGCTCTATTACAGACATGAACTCATGAGCCTCCACCGATGGAGCGAGTTCTGCTTCTCCTGTGTCGTGCGTGGACATCGCAAAGGCCTTGAAGACCTTTCTTGATGTCAGCCGGTGGCAACGCCGGTGAGGACAATGGCGTCCTGCGGAGCAATCCGCAGACGCCATTTTTTTTGACCCGGAGCCGATGGCCTGAAGCCTGCATGAATACCTGCAAGCTGCGGCCGGATGGTTTCCCGAAACTCGAGGTGTGCAATGGCGGATCACGAAGAAATGAAGGGCAAATCCCCCGAGAAGGCCAGCAGCGTTTCCGAGCCCGTGGATTCGGGCCGTCGTCAGTTCCTGAAGAACTCCATGCTCGCGGCAGGCGCCGCCGGCGTGCTGGGAGGATTGTCCATGCCGATATCTTCGACCGCCTGGGCGGCCGGATCCGACAAACCCGAGAAGCCCGAGATCAACGTCGGCTTCATTCCCCTCACCGACTGCGCGCCCGTCGTGATCGCCTCGGTGCTGGGTTTCGACAAGAAATACGGCATCAAGATCAACGCCAGCAAGGAGGCCTCCTGGGCCGGCGTGCGCGACAAGCTCATCAACGGCGAACTGGATGCGGCGCATGTGCTCTATGGCCTCATCTACGGCGTGCACCTCGGCGTTGGCGGTCCCAAGAAGGACATGTCCATCCTGATGACGCTGAACCAGAACGGCCAGGCCATCACGCTTTCCAACCAGCTCAAGGAGAAGGGCGTCACCGACGGCAAGTCGCTGAAGCGCCTGATCGACACCGACAAGCGCGAATACACCTTCGCGCAGACCTTCCCCACCGGCACCCACGCCATGTGGCTCTATTACTGGCTGGCCGCCAACGGCATCGATCCGATGAAGGACGTGAAGACCATCGTGGTGCCGCCGCCGCAGATGGTGGCCAACATGCGTGTCGGCAACATGGACGGCTACTGCGTGGGTGAGCCCTGGGGCGCGCGCGCCATCTCCGACGGCATCGGCTACACCGTCACCACCACGCAGGCGATCTGGGAAGACCATCCCGAGAAGGTGCTGGGCTGCACCGCGGATTTCGTGAAGAAGTATCCGAACACCGCGCGCGCCCTGCTTATGGCCTGCCTCGATGCCGCCCGCTACATCGAGCAGGTGAAGAACCGTCCGCTGGTGGCCAAGCTGATCGCCGGCAAGAGCTACGTGAACGCGCCGGAAGAAGTGATCCTCGGTCGCTTCCTTGGCCAGTACGACAACGGCAACGGCAAGAAGTGGAAGGACGAGCACTCCATGCGCTTCGTCCAGGACGGTGCCAGCTTCCCCTACTACTCCGACGGCATGTGGTTCATGACCCAGCATCGCCGCTGGGGCCTGCTCAAGAGCGATCCGGATTACCTGGCCGTGGCAAAGCAGATCAACCAGGTCGACCTCTACAAGCAGGCTGCCACGCAGATCAAGCTGGCCATGCCCGCCTCGCCGATGCGCTCCAGCACGCTGTTCGACGGCAAGGTCTGGGACGGCAGCAATCCGGCGGCCTATGCGGCGAGCTTCGCGATCAAGGCGTAGCAAGGC
>JAJNDL010000394.1 GCA_021156385.1 Moraxellaceae bacterium
TTCTGTGCATTGCAGAAGCCGTGCCAATCCGGTGCAGAGGAGGAATTTGTAAGCCCTGCCATGATTTGCAGCACTGCAAGGAGCCTCCGCACCCTCCGCAGGAGTCCGGAATCCCCGTGACGGTGCAGACAGCGGAGCTTTTCACCAACTTGGTGCACGAAAGCAGGCCGTAAGTTGGAATGACTGCGGTCCGCAAGGGGCCGATGCTAGAATCCGGTGCCTTCCCCTCCCTGGAGCTTCCCAAAATGGCACTCGAACAGATCGTCAACCGAGTCAGCGAACAGCTTTCTCAAGTGCTGCCGCCTGGCGTGCGCCAGTTGCGGGGGGATTTGGAAGAGAACATCAAGGCCGTGTTGCGCGAGGCCTTGGCACGCATGGAGCTGGTGACCCGTGAGGAATTCGATGTGCAGGCGGCCCTGCTGTCCCGCGCGCGCAGCCGTCTGGAGGCAGTGGAAGCCGAGCTGCGCGCCTTGGAACAACGGGTGACGGCACTGGAAGGCCGGGACCGCTAGCCCGGGCGGGGGCCTGCAGGAGGCCTCCTTTCTGTAATGAAGCGTGCCGCCAGGAAGGCAGCCGCGAATAGAGGAAAACAGGGATGTCTCTTGCACTGGTGCGCACGCGCGCCCAGCTGGGGCTGGAGGCCCCGGCCGTCACCGTCGAGGTCCACCTGAGTTCCGGCCTGCCCGGTCTTGCCATCGTCGGCCTGCCCGAGGCAGCCGTGCGCGAAAGCAAGGACCGCGTGCGGTCCGCCCTGCTGAACTCCGGCTTCGAATTCCCGCAACGCCACATCACCATCAGCCTGGCGCCTGCCGACCTGCCCAAGGACGGCGGACGCTTCGACCTGCCCATTGCCCTCGGCATCCTCGCCGCCAATGGCCAGATCCCGGTCGAGGCGCTGTCTCGGTACGAATTCCTGGGCGAACTCGCCCTCTCCGGCGAGCTGCGCCCGATAAACGGCGTGCTGCCGGCCAGCCTCGCCGTGCGCAATGCAGGGCGTGCGCTGTTCGTACCGCTGGCTAATGCCGGCGAAGCGGCGCGGCCGGCGACGGCGGAAGTTTATGGCGGCGACCATCTGCTGGCGGTCTATGCGCATCTCAACGACCGACAATGCCTGCCGCGTGCGACTCCTCCCGTCGCGCCTCCCGATGCCGACCTGCCCTGCCCCGATTTAGCCGACGTGAAAGGCCAGCACCAGGCGCGGCGCGCGCTCGAGATTGCGGCGGCCGGAGGGCATTCGCTGCTGATGATCGGCCCGCCGGGAACCGGCAAGACGCTGCTTGCCTCGCGCCTGCCCGGACTACTGCCGCCACTCGATGAACGCGAAGCGCTGGAGGTGGCGGCGATCCGCTCGCTGCTCGGCCAGGCCGACGAGCCCGACTTCCGGCCTCCCTTCCGCGCGCCGCATCACACCGCCTCGGGCGTGGCGCTGGTGGGCGGCGGCTCCAATCCGCGCCCGGGGGAAATCACCTTGGCTCACCACGGCGTGCTATTCCTCGACGAGCTGCCGGAATTCGACCGGCGCGTACTGGAGGTACTGCGCGAGCCGCTGGAGTCGGGCCATGTGATGATTTCGCGAGCCGCCCGCCAGGTCCGCTATCCGGCGCGGTTCCAGCTCGCTGCCGCGATGAACCCCTGCCCCTGCGGCTATCTCGGCGACGGTACCAGCCGCTGCCGTTGCTCGCCCGACCAGGTCGCGCGCTACCGTGGTCGTCTCTCGGGTCCGCTGCTCGACCGCATCGACCTGCATGTCGATGTACCGGCGTTGCCGGCCGAAGTCCTGCATCGCGGCACACCCGGGGAGGCCACCGCTCACGTGAAAGAGCGCGTGCTCGCCGCGCGCGAGCGGCAGAGGCAGCGCCAGGGCTTCCTCAACAACGCCCTGCCGCCGAACGCGCTCGACGAGCATGCCGGCCTGGCGCGCGCCGATGCCGACATGCTGGAGCAGGCCATGCGCCGCATGCGCCTCTCTGCGCGCGCCTATCACCGCATCCTGCGCGTCGCCCGCACCATTGCCGATCTCGAAGGCCACGAGCAGATCGCCGCCAGCCACCTGCATGAAGCACTCGCCTACCGCGTGCTTGATCGTCTTCCCGCCTGAACCGCATTGGAAAGGTGCGCCGCTTTTGCGCCAGGTCATGGCGCAGGCATTTGCTGACGCCGCAGCGCACCGTCCTTGACGCAGCTCAACCAGAGAAACCACCGATTTGCCGAACATGACTGCATGTCCTGCGGCGCACCTGCGCCCGGGCCCCGGATTTCAACATCCCTGAGGAAATCGACATGCGTGTCATGAACAAAACCCTGCTGATCGCTCTCGCCTGCATGGCTGCTGCGCCAGCCTTCGGTCATGAACAGGGCGACATCATCGTTCGCGCCGGCCCGGCGCAGGTGTCTCCCGATGTCAGCACCGACGCGGCCACCACAGGCATCGACGTCGACAGCAACGTGCAGCTCGGCCTGACCGCCACCTACATGCTCTCACCCCGGTTCGGCGTGGAAATCCTGGCCGCCACGCCGTTCGAGCATGACATCACGGCCAATGGCACCACCATCGGCTCCACCAAGCAGCTGCCGCCCACGGTCTCGGCCCAGTGGTTCCCGATGACCAATGCAAAGGTGCAGCCCTATGTCGGGATCGGCCTGAACTACACGA
>JAJNDL010000395.1 GCA_021156385.1 Moraxellaceae bacterium
CACTGCGGATGCCGCTGCAGGTAGTCGACCTCGAGGCGGGTCTTGTGCGGCAGCATCGCGTCATCGGATGCCACGGCGGAGAAATACTCGCCCTGGCACCATTCCAGCATCTCGTTCAGCGTGGCCGCCAGGCCGACGTTGGGGCGTGCGCGAAACTCAAATCGCGTGAAGCGGGCCTCGCAGGCTGGCAGCATCGCCCGCATTTTTTCCACGGAGCCGTCGCGTGAACCATCGTCGATCAGGATCAGTTCGAGGTTGGGGTAGTCCTGGTCGATGATGCTCTGGATGCATTGCTGTACATAGCGCTCATGGTTGTAGCAGGGCAGTGCAACCGAGACGAGGGGCAGCGAGGTCGACGTGTCGTTCATAGGGGCATCGAGGATGAATCGGATAAGGGAGGGTCCTGCCGGTCGGACGATTTGAATATCCGGCGTCCGAGCAGTGCGGCAACCACGACCCAGTACACCGCATAGGTGACGGCATGGGCAATGGCGACGCCTTGCAGCCCGAGCCGCTCCACGAACAGCCAGGTCAGCAGGACAAAGCCTGCCGAGAATGTCACCTCGAGGATCATGAAGAGGCCGGTCATGGCCTTGCTCAGCATCAGGAACGACAGCAGCCAGCTACCGATCTTCAGCGTGTCCCCCAGCATCTGCCACGCAAAGAGTTCGCGCATGGGCGTGAAGTCTCCACTGAAGAGCAGCGTGATGATGGGGTCGCGCAGCAGGTAGATCAGCACGCTGCTCGCGGCCGATAGTGGCAGGATGAGGCGGTAGCCCTCGCGGATTTCCCGGCGCAGCTCGGCGGGGTCCGTCAACTCCGAGAGGCGTGGCAGGTAATAGACGCCCAGCGTCGTGGTCACCAGCATGAGATAGGTGGTGCTGAGCCGCCACATGGCTTCCCAGTAGCCGGCCATCTCCCAGCCGAGCGCCGTGCCGAGGTAGTTGCGGATCAGCATGTGGCTGACCGGGACGCAGGCGGCGGATGTGAGCGCCATGGCGGTGAACTTGCCGAGGTTGACGGCCATGTCGCGGTCGATACCGCCCAGGAAGTGGTCCAGGCGGAACCAGTCGGCGCGGCGGCAGAGCCAGAGCGTCACGAAGAAGGCCATGGACTGGTAGATCGCGAGCGCCACCAAGGCGCCGCGCAGCCCGAACTGCACTGTCATTCCGGTCGTGACGACAAGCGCAAAGAGGCTCCCGGCGATATTGGCGGCCACGTAGCGGCCGACATCCTTCTTGCCGGCGAGGATGGCCAGGAGCAGTGCATTGAGAGTGAAGAGCGGGAGCGTCAGGGCAAACCAGACGAAGACGTCATAGTAGCCCGCATCTTTCAGCAACCAGGCCGCGAGTGGCTGGCTGAGCAGGGCCAGCACGACCGCGGTGAGCAGCGAGCCGCCCAGAACGATGGAGCCGGAAGTGCGCCACAGTCGGCGCTGCCGCTCCTCGTCGACGAGGTACTCCGCAGTGTATTTGGTCACGCCGGTATTGATGGCGCCACTCGCGAAGATGGTGGTCATCTGCACGGCGTTCTGGAACTGCCCCAGCGTGGCATAACCGGCGGGACCCACGTAGATCGCAAGTACCTTGTTGATGCCGAGCAGTGTCAGCATCCGGATCAGGACGGCGAGGCCGTTCAGCAGGCTGGTCTTGATGAGCGTCATTCAGGGCGCTACGTCACGAAGCTGTTGCAGGCATCGATCACGCGGCAAATCTCGTTATCGTCGAGCGTCGGGTCCATGGGCAGGCTCAGGACTTCCCGGTGGATCAGCTCGGTCACGGGCAGCGAAAGCCCGTTCAGTGCCCGGTAAGCCTGTTGCGCATGCGGCGGGATGGGGTAGTGGATCAGCGTCTGCACGCCCTGTGCCGTCAGGTGCCGCTGCAGCGCGTCGCGCTGCGGGCTGCGTACCACGAACAGATGCCACACGTGGCTGTCGACAGCGCTGGCGTCCGTGCCCGGCGGCAGGGGCAGGCGCAGGCCGGAAGGACGGATGTCCTGCAGGTAGCGCCGCGCGATGGCGCGGCGCCGGGCAATCTCGTGGTCGAGATGGCGAAGCTTCACGCCGAGCATGGCTGCCTGGATTTCGTCGAGGCGGCTGTTCACGCCCTGGAAGAGGTTTCGGTATTTCTCGTGCGAGCCGTAATTGCGCAGTGCACGCAGCGTCTGCGCCAGTTCGTCATCGCTGGTGGTGATGGCGCCGGCATCGCCAATCGCGCCGAGGTTCTTGCCGGGATAGAAGCTGAAGCCGGAGGCGTGGCCCCAGGCGCCGGAGCGGCGGCCGTCGAGGCGGGCGCCGTGCGACTGCGCGGAGTCTTCGAGCACCAGCAGTCCATGACGCGCGGCGACGTCCAGCAGCGCTGGCATGGGCGCGAGGCGACCGTACAGGTGCACGGGCAGCAGGGCGCGTGTGCGCGGCGTGATCGCGGCTTCGACGCGTTGCGGGCAAAGTGTATAAGTCGCTTCGTCGGGTTCGACCAGCACCGGGACGAGCCGGTTCTCGGTCACCGCCAGAACGCTGGCGATATAGGTATTGGCAGGGACGATGACCTCATCGCCCTCGCGAAGCTTGCCGAGCTCCTTCCAGGCGCGCAGCGTGAGCGTCAGCGCGTCCAGGCCGTTGGCGACGCCGATGCAGTGCCGTGCGCCACAGTA
>JAJNDL010000020.1 GCA_021156385.1 Moraxellaceae bacterium
TTGAAGGGGCTCACGCGCTCCGACCATACCGGGTCGGTGAGCAGGTTGTAGGGGCCGATCTGCACCAGCACGGTGGCGTGGTTGACGAAGGTCGCGCGCCAGTCGCGCAGTTGTGTCGAGAGGCGCGCCGGCGGCAGGGGGAAAGTCTCGTTGTCCTCCCAGCCCGGCCAGCGCGAGGGCTTGCGCGTACGCAGCCAGGTAAAGACCTTGGTCAGGGCGCGCGCCGGTTGCTGCGTATTGAAAAACTTCTGGCCATCGAAATGGTCGGAGACGGGATAGCGGCGCTCGGGGCGTGCCAGCAGGCTGTCGCGCGGGCGCTCGGTGCGCAGCTGGGGTTCGTGCTGGCGCAGTTTTTCCTGGCGGTATTCTTTGCGGCTCATGAGGTCATTCGGTGGTGGCCGCCTCGGTCGCGTCGGTCGCCAGGCGGTAGTGGTTGGTGCCATTCTGGCGTGCGGCCTGCAGCGCCAGGGCGGCGGCGTGCATGAGCTGGTCGGAAGTGGCGCCGTCGGCCGGATAGAGGCTGATGCCGATGCTGACGCCGACCACGCAGTTCTTGCCGAACTGCGGCAGCAGCGGCTCCGCCAGCGAATCGATCAGGCGCTGCGCGAGGACGACGACGTTTTCCGGCGTGGCGGTGGCCGGCGTCAGGATGGCGAACTCGTCGGCGCCGACGCGCGCCAGCACGTCGGATTCGCGCAGCGTGTCGCGGAAGCGTCGCGCCGCCACGCGCAGCAGGCGATCGCCGATCTCCTGGCCGCGTTCGTCGTTGATGCGGCGGAAGCCATCGAGATCGAGACAGAGCAACGCGAGCTTGCGCTGCTCGCGGCGCGCCTGCGCCAGCGAGCGCTCCATCCACTGCGTGAAGAAGCGGCGATTGGGCAGGCCGGTGAGGTTATCGTGCGTGGATTCGTACTGCAGGCGTTCCGCCAGCACGCTGCGTGCGCGCAGCGTGCGGAACAGCACCCAGATGGCGGCGGCCAGCATCAGGCCCATCAGCGTCATCAGCACCGCCAGGCGCTGCCAGAGCGCGATACGCGATGCGGCGAGGGACTCCTGCAGCCGGGCTTCGCGCGAGTCGAGCGCCATCTGCAGCGCATTGAACTGCGCGCGGAGGCCGTCGAGGCCGGCGCTGTCGCTGCCGGTCAGCAGCGGGGCCGCTGCCGCGGCTGCATCCAGCCGCGCGCGGTCGTCGAGGGCGGCAGCGAGGCGGCGCTGGCGGGCATCCTTGAGCGCGCGGATGGAGTGCAGGTGGCGGCCGTCCTCGGCGTCGTCGGCCATCAGCTGCCCGAGGGCGCGCAGGTGGCGGTCGGCATCGGCGAGGCCGGATTCATGGCGCTGCCGGTAGTAGGGCATGCCGGTGAGCAGGAAATCGCGGTGCGCGGTTTCGGCCTCGGCCAGCGCGGTCACGGTGGCTTCGGCCTGGCTGCGTACCCGGGTGAGGTGGCTCTGCGCGGCGACGGCGTCGAGCAGGCCGGCCGCGTTCTGCATGTAAAGCGCGGCGGCACCGGAGAACACGATGAGGGCGGCAAGAAAGGGCGCGAGGATTCTCGATTCGGACGATATCGGCTTCATGATGCTTGCAGCGGCCCTGGCGCGGCAGGCGCACTGCGGGCTTCCCTCCCATGCGATGGCACGATCCGGACGAAGGGACTCTAGCAGAGGCGCCGCGCCGCGCCGCAGGGTCGCGGCCGTGCCGGAAGAGATGCCCGACAGGCGGCGGCGGTACCGCGCTAGCGGCGCAGGTAGAGCACCAGGCCATCGTGGTCGGCACTGCGCAGCGCGGTGCCGGGTGCTTGCGCGAAACGCCCGGCCACCCCGGCGTTGCCGCGGCTGACGGCGACGCGGCCGACGCCCGCGAGTCCCGGGCTGGCGAGGACGTGGTCCAGCGCATTGCCGCGGCAGCGGTAGACGTAGGTCCACTGCTCGCCGGGCGCGAGGCCGGCCTCCAGGCGACGCAGGCCGGCCCCCTGCAGGATGCCGAGCACGTCCACTCCGCCCTGCCCGCCCGGCACCGCATTGAAGTCGCCGAGCACGACCAGGGGCGGCGCCTGGCGCGCCGCCAGCCGCTCGCGCACCCAGCCGGCCAAAGCCCCAGCCTGCCGGGCGCGCTTACGTGCGATGCGCTTCGCCTCGGCGCGATCGTCGCTGCCGCGCAGGGATTTCAGGTGCACGTTGACGATGTCGAGGGGACCGCGCGGCGTCTGCACGCGCAGCAGCAGCGGCGGCCGGTCGAAGAGGAAGGCGCGGTCCAGGCGGGCGCGGGCAAGGAGCTGCTCGGCCTTCAGCACTTTCCAGTCGCCGCGCACGAGGAAGCCGACATCGATGCCGCCACGGTCGTGGCCTTCGAGCAGCACCACCTGGTAACGCAGGCCGGGATGCTGCCGCGCCACCGCCTCGGCCAGCTCGGCCAGCACCTTCTGGTTTTCCGCCTCCTGCACCGCCAGCACATGCGGGTGGCGCAACACCTCGCCCACCTGTCGCGCCAGCTTTGCGAGACGCAGGCGGTAGCGTGCCGTCGGCACCGTCTCGGCACCGCCGTCATCGATGTCGTCGAAGAGGCGCATCAGGTTCTGCGTGGCGATGGTGAACTCTTCCGCCGCCGGGGCCGGCACCGGGCGAACCTCGCGTACGGCAGGCGGACAGGCCGCCCACGCAAGCCCGCTACAAAGCCAGTACAGCAGGAAAAGCCCGCGGCAACGGCGTGCCGCTAGGCTGTGCGCAGGCGCGAATCCGAAGAGGAGGTGCTGCAATGCGTGCATTCCTGACTGCCACTGCTGTCGCGTTGCTGGCCGGCTGCCAGAGCAATCCGGCCGAGCGCGTCATCATAGACCCGAAAGGCGTGGACCAAGCTGTCTACCAGCAGGATCTCGCGGAATGCAACACGATTGCACAACAGGCGAAACCTGGACGCTCCGCCATGCGCGGCGCCATCGGGGGTGCGGTTATCGGAGGTGCGCTGGGCGGTGTCATAGGTGACAGCCGCACCGCCGGGCGCAT
This sequence comes from Moraxellaceae bacterium, assembly GCA_021156385.1. Taxonomy (GTDB): domain Bacteria; phylum Pseudomonadota; class Gammaproteobacteria; order Pseudomonadales; family Moraxellaceae; genus UBA2031. The sequence goes on from JAJNDL010000020.1 coordinate 2,998, forward strand.
GGCCGGCGGTGGCGCCGTGATCGGCGGGGCATCGCAGGCGGGTGAAGGCATGTCGGAGCGCGACCGCGTGCTGCGCAACTGCATGACCGGGCGCGGCTACCGCGTGCTCAACTAGCGGGCGGGGCCGGTGGCAACGCCACCACCCCCGCCCGTAGCGATCAGTTCGACTTGAATTTTTCGTACCAGCGCAAACGCTGCACGGCACCGCCGAAGTTGCGGTTACGGATCACGCCGGTGCCGGTGATGATGACATTGCGTCCCTCCCCCGTACCATCGGCCTCCTTGCTGCCCACGAGCACCTGCGGCGGACCGGCCATGCCGTGCACGAGGCCCGGCAGCGAGCGGCTGTCGATGACGCCGTCCCCGTTGGTATCGACTGCCGCGCCGTCGAAGAGGCTCACGCGATACAGGTTGCTGAGGCCGATCACCGGTGCGCAGGTCGAGGATGACGACAGGTCCGGCACGTAGGTGGTGAACAGCACTTCACCGAACAGCGAGATGGCTGCCGCCAGCACCTTCTCGCCGGTACCCGGCAGCGCCAGCTTCCAGCCCGCCGCCGTGCCGGCGCCGGCCGTGCTGTCCAGGTCGATGCTGCCGAGATCGGATTGCGTGATGGTGGCCTGCAGCGTGGAGGTGGTCAGCAGGTCGGTGCGCAGCGCGTCCCTGTCCTTGAGCACGTAGAAGTAGTCCTGGGTTGCCGTATCCAGCGGATGGCTGCGGTAGCCCGAACCCAGCGCCACCGTGAGATAGGACTCGCCGGCCGGGTCGCGCGCCAGCGCCACCGAAGGCGGCTCGTAGAAGCGCCGGTGATTCGCGGAGTTGGCGGTCCCGCCCTGGCCGAGATTGGCCAGCAGGCGGGCCCGCACGCCGAGGCCGGCCGCGCCGGTATTGGCATTGTCGAGGTCGATGCGCCACACCTGGCCGCCGAGGTCGCCGACATACACGGCATCGACGAAGCCGTCACGGTCGGTGTCGACCACGCGCGGCTCGGCCGTGATGCTGAACTTCATCGCCGGTGCGGTGAGCGAGGCCGCCGCCGTATTGCTGGCCCACCACAGCACGCTGCCGGTGTCGGGATCGACGATGTAGAGCTGGTTGCCCTTGGTGTCGGCGGCATTGGTGATGGCATTGAAGCCGGCGGTCTCGTGCTTGGGATCGTAGCCGCCGCCGAAGAACATGACGGTCTTTTCCACGCCTGCGATCTTCACCCTCGCCAGCGCCGGCCGCGACCAGGTCTGTCCCAGGTTGGCGAAGGCGCCGCTGCTGCCGCCACGGATCACCCACTTCAGGCGCGGACTGCTGCGGTTGGTCACGTCCAGCGCATAGTAGTTGCTGCCGCCCATGCGCATGCCGCCGAACAGCAGCACGTGGTCCCCGTCGGCCGCACTGATGCGCAGGTCGTTGTTGGCATCCTTGCGCCAGACGGTCCAGGTCAGGTCGAGGCCGAACTCCGGCAGCGTCTGCGCCGCGTTGATCGCGACTTCGTCGGCGCGCTGCAGCAACTCGCGCGGCATGAAGGCGAAAACCTCGACGCCGGTGTTGGCGTTGACCGCGTGCAGCATCCCGTCCATGTCGCTGAAATACACGGTGTTGTCCTGCAGGGCGGCATTGCCGGCTGCCGCGTTGGGATCGCTGCCGCTGTAGCCGTAGCTGACGAGCAGCGGCTGCGAATGCAGCACGCCGCCGATCTGGTTGCGCGGCAGCGTCGTGCTGCTCACCGTCACGGCGGTGTTGCGGATGACGTTGGGGAAGACCGTCGTGTCGACGATGTCGATGCGGTAGCCCAGCAGCCAGTTGCGCAGGTTGTTGAACTGGGTGGCGGACAACCCTGTCAGCGTGGTGGCGTCGCTGACTTCGGTCGTGGTCAGCGCGCGCAGGTCCTGCAGCGCCAGCGGCGCATCGGCATTGACGTTGGTGTAGATGACGCGGCTGGCCGGCGCCGGCAGCCTGCTGGCGGCACCGCCCAGCGTGGCCTTGTCGCCGTCGATCACGTCGCTCCAGAAGCTGCGCGCCGTCGAGGAGAAGAACGAGGTCGCGCTGTCGACGGCGTTGTTGCCGAGCGCATCGACGATCTGTGCGGAGTCGGTTGTCGTGCCGTCGCCGTTGGGCGTCTCGATGAAGTCGAGGCGGTAGCGCTTGACGTTGCCCAGCCAGCGCGCCCGGTTCGGCTCCGGATCGAATACCGAGTAGTAGAGCTGGTCGAGGTGGGTGAGGCGGTTGAACTGGTTGACGGCCACGCCGGGCGCCGTCATGGAGCCGCTCTGGTCGATCAGCATGGTGAGCGAACTCAGCAGTGAATCGGTGAGCTGCGAACTCGTCTTCGCATGGAAGAACTTGCCCTTGCCGTAGTCTTTCGCCACCCGCTCCATGTCGGTGACGACAGCACCGGTGAGGGCATTGTCGAAGAGTACGGTGTTGGTGCGGATGAGGGCCCGCTTCTGGTTGTTGCCGGAGGCGAGGTGCTGGGCGACCGACACCATGCAGGCGAAGTTGGCGGAAGCATTGCCGCTGGAGGACGGAATGCGGCTGTAGGCATTGCAGGCGGCGTTGTAGCCGCTGGTGATGCCGCCACTGTTGTTGTTGACGTTGGAGGCGTTGTTCGGCTCGCCGTCGGACATCAGGTAGATGTAGTTGGCCGAGCACTCGCTGACCTGCTCCAGCGGCGAGACGTAGCGGCCGGCGCTGGCCGTGCGCGGATCCGGCTGGTAGTAGGTCTGCTCGACGGTCTGGTCGTCGAAGGTCGAGGTGAAGGTGTCGGTGATGTAGGGCTGCATGCCGAGCATGTAGCGCGCCGCCTCGGCGTAGGCGTCGCCCAGCGGCGTGCCGCCGCTGGCATAGAGGCGCGCGTTGACGTCGTCGTAGAGGTCCTGGCGTGCCGTCTTGTCGATCTCGTTGAGGTTGGTGAAGCGCTTGCGCGCCACGATGTGCAGGTAGGCGGCGCGCGACAGCGTGCTGTCCACGGCATAGATGGTGCTGTTGCTGCTGGTGGCATTGGGGTCGGCGCTGCGCAGGCGGAAGCCCAGGGCGTTGCCGGGATTCCAGCCCGGGCGCGACGTCACTTCCGCCACCAGGTCCTTGACGTCGATGGCGCGGTGGATGCCGTCCGTGCTGGCACTAGACGCATTGGCCGGCAGGGTCAGCGTCGCGCTGGCACTGGTGGGATCATGGACGGGTGCAGTACAGCTGACTTCGTGCGTGACGTTGTCTTCGGTACAGAACGGCGCGAGGTTGCTGGTGGCGAAGGCACGCACCTCGACCGATGCCGCCGCGGTGTCGGTGGTCGACGAGGTGACATAGAGCCAGGCCTTCTCGATGGTCGAATCGCTCAGCACCGGAATGTTCGGGAAGCGCAGGCCGACATGGTTGCGGATGGCGTCCGGAATGGCGGCGGGATAGAGCACGCCCGGGCGGTAACTCACGACCCCGGTACCGCCTTCCGGCCATTCGATGTCGTCGAATGAGTGCTTGATGCCGAGCACCATGTCGATGGGCGCGGTGATGCAGCTGTCGGTGCGCTGGGAACCCGTGATGGAGTAGCTGATGATCAGGTAGGGCGCGGCCGCCTTGTTGCCTTCGCGGGCCCAGACATCGGCCAGGCGGCTGCCGCCATCGGCCTTGACGCGCAGGCCCAGGGCATTGCCGCCGCACCAGTCACTGCGGTTGACCACGTCCTGCACGAGGTCGGTCACGTCCACGAAGAAAGTACCGACGCCCTCGTCGGTGCTCAGGCTGGAATCGCTGCTCCAGCTCGTGCGGTCGGCGACACCATCCCCGCCAAACGCCACCGAGTTGCCGGTCTTGTCGATCGCCAGCTTCAGCGAACCAGGGATGCGGTCACTGTCGCTGCGGGTGAAGTGCAGCACGGCGCCGGTGATGGTGGCGTTGCGCGGAATCTGGAGGTCGGCGAAGCGCAGGCCGAGCGCATTCATGCCGCTGCCCACACCGTAGGTGGTGCCATCGAAGGTGGTACCGGACACGTCGTCGGCATCGCTGGCCAGGCGGCCTTCCAGCGAGGAACGCTCGGTGAAGGAGTCGGGCACGAAGGAGCCCAGCCTCAGCGCGGGATAGCGGGTCCAGCCGCCATCGTTGGCATCCGGGTTGAAACGGACGTAGCCCATCTTGACGAAGTCGGGGGCGGGTTTCACGACGGCCTGGCCGGTGGTCGGCTCCGGCTCGCCGAGCAGCACCTTGCGCATGGCCTCGCGCAGGGCACCGATCCGGGTGATGCCGCCCGGGCAGTTCTCGAGGCAGTCGCGCATGGAGCCGGAGCTGTCCAGCACCATCATCATCACCGGCGTGACATCGCCGCTGAAGTCGACTTCGCGGGCATACACCTCGGTGTCGCTGGCGAAGGCCGGCGCCAGGGTCCACATGCCGAGCAGGAAGGCAAACGTCGCCGACTTCCAGCGCGGCAACGGGCCACGCAGGTTACGAAAATCCATGTCACACCCCCGGGGGTTTCCTCTCTCTGTTTTATGCAGGCGCCAGCTCCCGCGCATGCGCGCAGGGCTGTACGCCTTCGCAACGGCTGCTGCGGGCAGCGGCCATGGCGACGGCAACGTCGGACAAAACGAAAACTGCAACTGTCACTGCGAGGGATCAGCGTGGCCAACGACCCTGATGGCACGCTCTCCGGAGACAGGTCTTGACGTCCATTTGCCTGGCGGAATTTTTGCCGGCCAACTCTACACAGCAAGCATTAGTGAACGCCAGTGCAAATAGTCGGGGCAGGCATTACAAATCCGGGCCTGGCGAGGTGGATATTCCCCGGTCGTGAACACTGTCACGCCGGTTCGGTCCGCCCGGCCCGGCCAGAAGGACAGCAGAGGTCTTCTGACCGGGTGGCGAGGCTCCGGCAGCGTCCTCAGAACCGCGGCTTGTCCTGGTGCTTCGCATCCTCTTCCTCATAGGCATGCGTGTAGACCTTCATCTGCCGCTCGCTGATGGGGAAGAACTTGCGCACGATCACGAAGAACACCGGCACCAGGAAGATGGCCAGCAGGGTCGCCGTGATCATGCCGCCCATCACGCCGGTGCCGATGGCACGCTGGCTGGACGAGCCGGCCCCGCTGGCCAGGGCCAGCGGCATCACGCCGAGGATGAAGGCCAGCGAGGTCATCAGGATGGGGCGGAAGCGCAGGTGCACGGCTTCGAGGATCGCCTCCTTGACGCCCTTGCCCTGGGCCTGCAGGTCCTTGGCGAACTCGATGATGAGGATGGCGTTCTTGGCCGAGAGGCCGACGATGGCGATGAGGCCCACCTTGAAGTAGACGTCGTCGGGCATGCCGCGCAATGTCACGCCGAGCACCGCGCCCAGGATGCCGAGCGGCACCACCAGGATCACTGCGAAGGGAATCGACCAGCTTTCATAAAGCGCTGCCAGCACCAGGAACACGGTGAGAATGGAAAGCGCATACAGCAGCGGCGCCTGGGCACCGGACATGCGCTCCTCGAAGGACTGCCCCGACCACTCGAAGCCGAAGCCCGGCGGCAGCTTCTTCGCCAGCGCCTCCATTTCCGCCATGGCATCGCCCGTGCTCTTGCCCGGCGCCGCGGAGCCCGCGATCTTCACCGAGGGGAAGCCGTTGTAGCGCTCCAGGCGCGGCGAGCCCATCACCCACTTCGCCGTGGAGAAGGCGGAGAACGGCACCATCTGGCCCTGGGCATTGCGCACGCGCAGTTGCAGCACGTCCTCGGGCAGCATGCGGCGCGTGGCGTCGGCCTGCACCAGCACGCGCTTGACGCGGCCCTGCATCACGAAGTCGTTCACATAGGCCGAGCCGAAGGTCACCGACAACGTGGCGTTGACGTCGGCGAGCTGCAGGCCCAGTGCCCGCGCCTTGTCGCGATCGACGTCGACCTGCAGCTGCGGCGCGTCCTCCTGCCCCTCGGGGCGTACGCCCACCACGACCTTGCTCTGCGAGGCCAGGCCCAACATCATGTTGCGCGCCTCCATCAATTTCTCGTGGCCGTGTCCGGCGCGATCCTGCAGGCGCATGTCGAAGCCTGAGGAATTGCCGAGCTCGGGAATCGGCGGCGGATTGAGTGGGAAGACGAAGGCGTCCTTGATCGTCATGAAGTAACCGAAGGCACGGCCCACCACGGCGCTGACATGCATGTCGTCGCTGTTGCGCTCGTCCCAGGGCTTCAGCGTCGTGAAGGCGATGCCGCCGTTCTGGCCGGCGCCGAAAAAGCTGAAACCGGCCACCGTCACCACACGGTCGACGGCCGGGTCGTTCATGTAGTGCTTCTCGAGCTTGTCGAGCACGGTCAGCGTGCGTTCCTGCGTCGCCCCGGTGGGCAGCATGACCACGCTGATCAGGTAGCCCTGGTCTTCTTCCGGCAGGAAGGAGGACGGCAGGCGCGTGAACAGCAGCACCGTTGCTGCCACCACCACGCCATAAATGATCATGTAGCGCCCGGCGCGGCCGATGATGCGCCCGACCAGGCTCTGGTAGCCGGTCGAGGTGCGCGCGAAGGCGCGGTTGAACCAGCCGAAGAAACCCTTCTTCTCGTGGTGGTGGCCCGCCTCCACCTGCTTGAGCAGCGTCGCGCAGAGGGCCGGCGTCAGCGTCAGCGCCAGCAGCGCCGAGAACACCATGGAGGCCACCAGCGAGAGCGAGAACTGCCGGTAGATGTTGCCCACCGAGCCGGCGAAGAAGGCCATCGGAATGAACACTGCGGTCAGCACCAGCGTGATGCCGACGATGGCGCCGGAGATCTGGCCCATGGCCTTGCGCGTGGCCTCGCGCGCCGGCAGGCCTTCCTCGCTCATGATG
>JAJNDL010000021.1 GCA_021156385.1 Moraxellaceae bacterium
CAGTCGGACGCGGGCGGTGGATTTGCAGCCCCGGGCAACATGCCGGTCATGGACGGCCATGCAGCGACCCGGGCGATCCGGGCGCTGGAGCCGGGAATCCCGCACATCCCCATTGTGGCCACGACGGCCGCGGCCATGAGGGACGACCGGGAGAAGTGCCTGAGCGCAGGCATGGAAGACTTCCTGCCCAAGCCGGTCACGCTGGCCGACATCGGCAGGGTGGCGGAGCGCTGGCTCGCCAGGGTATGACGGCCCCTCAGCCCTTCCTGTCCGGATCAACGTCCGGCACCGCCGCCGGCACTCCCACCCCGAACTCCGCCGCCACGGCCGGGCGGGTCAGCCGCCACATCACCCAACCCATGATGCCGCTCATCACCACGGCGACGACGGCGGTGAAGATGCGCATCACCAGCAGCAGGGTCTGCATGCCGGCGGCCACTTCCGCCGAGGCCTCCACGTCGATGGCGGGCGGGACGTCGGCGAACAGCCAGTACTGCACGAAGATGCCGACGACGTTCCAGACGATACCGAGGGCCATGAAGATGACGAACAGGCGGCGCGCCCAGTTCCAGCGCCGCAGCAGGCCGATGGACACGACCAGCATGAGTGCGGAGAGGAAAAGGAAGGCGCCAAGGAAGAGCTCGAAGTTGCTCATCATGACGCGTGCCACCCAGGGCAGCTGTTCGGCGGCGCCGCTGGCGAGCGCGGCCTTCATTTCCGCGCGCGGGAAGACCAGGTAGAGCACCAGGTTCTGCAGGGCCGAGAGCGCGGTCGCGCCCGCGCTGAGCGCGATGAAGACCCAGGCGAGGATGCTGACGAAACTGGAGCGCGGCGGGGCTTCCGGCATGGCGAGGTCCTTCTGGTCGTACGCCGGGCCGGCAGCCGCGCCCGTCGCGTACCGCCCATTAAACAGCCCGCGGCGCCGGTGGCATAGCCCCGCCGTTCGCCTGCCGGGATTCCCCTGCCGTGGGCACTGTGCTGCAATACCGCCATCGGCCGCCCGGCCCGGCTCTCCCGTTTTTAATGCGCTGCGGCAATTGTGTTGCTGATTGCGCAGGCGGGTCGTCACCGCACCGGCACCCGCTAGACTCATGCATATGAAGATCGCCCTCCTCGTCACCGCCGCGCCGCACCAGGAAAACGCCTGGCAGGCACTGCAGTTCTGCCGGGCCGCCCTCGCCGGCGGCCACGAAGTGCCGCGCGTGTTTTTCTACGGCGACGGCGCCGTCCACGGCAATGCGCTGCTGCTGCCGCCGCAGGACGAGGCGCACGTCACGCGCGACTGGCAGCGCCTCGCCGGCGAGCACGGCATCGAGCTCGTGGTCTGCATCGCGGCGGCGCTGAAGCGCGGCGTCATGGACGCCGACACGGCGCAGCGCGAGGAGAAGTCCGTCGCCAACCTGGCACCGGGCTTCGTGATCTCCGGCCTCGGCCAGCTCGCCGAGGTCATGATCGAGGCCGACCGCCTCGTGAGCTTTCCGGGATAGCCATGAAGCACGTCCTTTTCATCCAGCATTGCGCGCCCTACGGCTCGGAGTCGCCGCAGGAGCAGATCGACGCGCTGCTCGTGGCCGCCACCTTCGGCCTGCGCGTTGCCCTGCTCTTCCAGGACGACGGCGTCTGGCAGCTGCTCTCGCAACAGGACGGCAAGCAGCTGGAGCGGCGCACGCTGGGCGCGCAACTGCAGGCGCTCGAGCTCTACGACATCCATGACCTCTATGTCGACGCCGCCTCGCTGGACGAGCGCGGCCTCGAGGTTGCGGAACTGGCGCTGCCGGCAAAGGTGCTTGACGAGGCCGGCCTGCAGCAACTCGTTGCCGGACACGATCTGGTGTTGCGCTTCTGATGACCACGACCCTGCACATCGTCCACAAGCTCGAGCGCGGCCGCCTGCCCGGCGCGCTGCGCCGCAGCTTCGCCAGCGACGACTCGCTGCTGCTGACCGGCGACGCCGTCTATGCCGCGCTCTCCGACCGGCGCGAGCTGCCCGGCCACTGCCACGCCCTCGGCGACGCCGTGCGCGCGCGCGGCCTGCTGCCGCAGTGGCCGCCGGAGATTCCCCTCATCGACCATGGCGGATTCGTCGAGCTTTGCGTACGGTATGACAAGTCGCTGAGCTGGGGCTGAGCCGCCGGGCCTATCAATGAACGTGGACGAACTGCTGGACGCCGAGGGTTACCTGCGTGACCACCGGGCCTGGAACGAGGAACTGGCGCAGGCGCTGGCCGCGCGCGACCACGTCGTGCTCACGGCGGCGCACTGGGAGATCCTGCACGCCATGCGCCGCTTCCATGCCCGCTACGAGCTCTCCCCCGCCACCCGCCCGCTGCTGAAATACCTCGCACAGGAACTCGGCCCGGAGAAGGCCGGCAGCATCTACGTCATGCAGCTCTTTCCCGGCACGCCGGCCAAGACCATCGCGCGCATCGCCGGCCTGCCCAAGCCGCCCAACTGCATCTGAACCAACGTCCGCCCTCTGCACTGCGGCCAGGAAGACGCCGCCAGCCGGACGCAACTATTGACCTGCGTTGCACTGCCGCGAGCCGGACCGGCACGCAGGCTTGCAGGTACAATTCCCGAATTCGCGAGCCTGTCGCCGCCCCACCGGCGCGGCAGCAGGCCGCCACGCAGATCCACAGGCAGGTCCGCCATGGTCATGAAGAACGTCTACAAGGGTGCCGAGCATCCCTTCGCGCCATACGTGCGCATCCTCGGCAAGGGCCGCACCGGCTCGCGCTCGCTCACCTTCGACGAAGCCCGCGACGCCATGGGCATGGTGCTGCGCGGCGAAGTGCTGGAGGTGCAGCTCGGCGCCTTCCTCATGCTGCTGCGCGTGAAGGAGGAGACGCCGGAGGAGCTGGCCGGCTTCGTCGCCGCCACGCGCGATTTCATGGCCGCGCCGCGCGACATCGCCGTCGACCTCGACTGGTCCTCCTATGCCGGCAAGCGCAAGCACTATCCCTGGTTCCTGTTCGCGGTGAAGCTGCTCGTGGCCAACGGCGTGCGCGTCTTCATGCACGGCGCCAGCGGCCATACCGTCAACCGCCTCTACACGGAGAACGTGCTGCCCGTGCTCGGCATGCCGGTGTGCGAGGACTGGGCCGGAGTGAAGGCCGCGCTGGATACGCAGCGCTTCGCCTATCTCCCGCTCGAGAAGTTCTGCCCGCCGCTCGGCGAGATGATCGCGCTGCGCAACGTCATGGGCCTGCGCTCGCCGGTGCACACGCTGGCGCGGCTGCTCAACCCGCTCGACGCACCCTTCGTGATGCAGGCCATCTTCCATCCCGCCTACCGCGAATCGCACCAGAGCGCGGCCGCCCTCCTCGGCTACCGCAACAGCTGCGTGATCAAGGGCGAAGGCGGCGAGATCGAGCGCAATCCGGACGGCCTGTGCCTCGCCAAGCGCATCGTCGACGGCGCACTGCAGGATGAAGAATGGCCGATGCTCTTCCCGCTGCGCCACGCTCCCGAGGAAGAGTTCGTCATGGATGATTTCCTGGCCGTGTGGCGCGGTGAAAAAGCGCACGAGTACGGCGAGATGGCAGTGGTCGCCACCATCGCCCTCGCCCTGCGCACGCTGCAGCGCGCGGACTCGCAGGACACTGCCATGGCAATGGCCCGCGCCTGGTGGGAGGCGCGCGACCGCCACGCTCCCGCCTCCCCACGCTGACGCCGTGCAGCCATGGCGGTAACCGCCATGGCTTTCCTGCGCCCACTACCACCGCAACTACAGTGTTGGAATATTGCTGCAGCAACAATGCAACAGCTGGAAGCAATTCCCGCCACCGTCCGGCTGCCTCTCCCTTGCCACCCCACGCCCCTTTCGCTCGCTGCAACTGCAGGCAGCGTCCGCAAGCATTGCCGCCACACGCGATTTCCACACCGGGACAACCGGTTACGACCAGTGGCGGAAATGCGCCGTGGCGTCGCTCCTGCGTCCACCGCAGCCACTGAGGCCACGCCTGCCGCATGGCACTCCGGTGCCTGCGTACAGCGCGCCAACCTGCCGAACCGCTCCGTCATCCTCCGTCACAAGATGCTCATAACGTAATACCGGTACGCGCCCGTACGCTCACTTTGCGGCAATCGACACGGATGTCTGTTTCCCAATGCGCATCGACCAAGGAGGGTAATGTGAGCACGCCACGCTTCGCACTCCGGCTGGCAGCACTGGCCATAAGCGGCATCATCGGTATCTCGGCAGTCGAGCGGGCACACGCGGTCGACGGCGGCATCTTCGAACTGGATGCCAACGCCATCGACAACGGGGCCAGCACGGACGACTGGCAGAGCTTCTTCGTCAATCCACCCACCGCTGCCACCACCCGCACCACCGGCATCGTTGCCGATGTCAGCCCGGCCGTGTTCCGGCAAGGCTCGAAAGACACCGACAACATCAGCGCCTGGCGCTACGACCTGAACTCGTCGCCCCCCAAGGACGACATGCTGCACGCCTATGCCGCCGCCTATAACGCCGACGGCACGACGATCCCGATCCCCGGCGCCAGCAACGGCGACCTCGTCGTCTACTTCGGTGCCGACCGCGCTTCCTTCAACGGCACCGCCAGCCTGGGTTTCTGGTTCTTCAAGAATCCCGTGGCTCGCGACGACGCCAGCGGGCGCTTCATCAATCCATCCACCGGCGCGCCCGCCACGCATGCCAACGGCGACACGCTGGTGGCCTTCGAGTACACCAACGGCGGCGCCATCACCACCATCAAGCTCTTCGTGTGGCAGAACGGCACGCTGGTGGACCGGGGCTCCATCGGCACCACCGCGACATCGACACCGGGCCTGTTCTGCAACACGGCCAGCGCCGGCATTCCCGCCGACTCCATCTGCGGCGCCACCAATGCAGGCAGCATCCCGCTGCCCTGGAACGGCACGGTGGCCGCGGGACAGTTCTTCGAGGGCGGCATCAACCTGACCAAGGTCATTGGCGGCGATGCCTGCTTCGCCAGCTTCATGGCAACCAGCCGTGCCTCGTCGACGCAGAACGCCTCGATCAAGAACTTCATCCTCGACGCCTTCCCGGTGTGCAGCGTTTCGGTGACCAAGACCTGCGCGAATCCGCAGCTGGCCGGGGCCAACTCGATCCGCTACACGGTGACGGGCCAGGTGCTGAACGACGGCGGCGGCACGCTGTCGAACATCCAGCTCACCGACAGTCCGCCGCTCGACAGCGGCTCGCTGGGCTTCTTCACCTGCGACGCCGGCGGCCAGCCCACCACCACGCCGGCCAGCAACAGCACGCTCGCGGCCGGTGCCTCGGTGTGCTACCGCGGGACGATCACATCGGGCACCAACGGACCTTCCGACACCATCACGGTGACGGCCTCGACCGGCGGCGGCTCGGTGACCGACAGCCAGAGCGCAACCTGCCCGCAACTGCAGGTCAACACCGGCATCAACGTCACCAAGGTCTGCGACCTCGACATCGTGCAGCAGAACAGCCAGCTCGTGCTGAAGGTGAATTTCGGCGGCAGCGTCTGCAACACGAGTGACGTCGCGCTCAGCAACGTGAAGGTCTGCGAGACGCATGGCGTGAACATCCCGGCCGGCCAGACGCCCTGCACCGTCACGCCGCGCAAGGAGTTCAACATCGGCACGCTGCCGGCCGCCGGCACGGCGGGAAGCTGCGTGAACTACCAGACCTTCGCCACGGCGCAGAACCCGGCCAGCTACTTCCCGGCAAACGCGGACGTGGGCTCGCTGACACAGCCCGACATCAACCCGGTGCTGTTCAAGGACCAGGTCGGTGCCGTCGGCACGCCGCCCGCCATCCTCAACCAGCCCAACGTTTCCGCCATTCCCGCGGAAGCCACCTGCGGGCTGTGTCCCACCACGGAGAACTGAGCACAGGAGGTGACGATCATGGAAATCGGTCGCTCTGACAGGCAACTGCTGGGATTCATGGCGGGCGTCTCCGCCGTCGCTGCCACGGTGTGGTGGATAGGCCAGCCCGCCACGCTGCCGGCAGGCAACGCCAGCGGCATGGCAACACCGCCACCGGTGGTCGCCACCCGCGTCGACCCGCGGCGACAGGACCTTCCTGCCGCCGCCGCGGTCCGCCGCATCAGCGGCGAGTGGGTGGGCTGGCTTACCGTCGGCGCCACGCCGACCGAGTTCCGTTTCTCGCTGCAGGAGTACGACGGCCGCCTCAGCGGCACGGTGCGCTTCCCGGTGGGCGACGGCATCGTGCAGGCGGGCTCGCTGAGCAAGGACCAGGTCAACCTGGTGACGCTCAACCCGATGCCCGACAGCCCGCAGGGCCTGCAGACGCAGTTCTCCGGAACCTACGCCGGCGACGTCATGCACCTGGTCATGCAGACCGAAGCCGGCTACGTCAACCTCACGCTGCAACGCGCGCTCTGACGCGCGCTGTCACGCGGCAATCCTTCCCGGCGGCGGCGACGCTGCCGGGTTTTTTCCTACCCGCAGGAGCGGCAGATGAAAGGACGAGTCGTGGCAGGAATTCTTTTTGCGATATCGGTGCCGGTCCTTGCCGGCACACCGGCAGCGGTGCGCGACACGGTGCTGGCCACCGTGGACGGCAGCCCCGTCACCGAGGCCGAAGTCAGGGAAGCCATCGGCATGCCCCTCTACCGGCTGGAACTGCAGGCCTTCGAACTGCGCCAGCAGAAACTGCACGAACTGCTGACCCAGCGCCTGCTCGCGGCTGAGGCGGCCCGGCGCGGCATCACCGTGCCGCAACTCCTGGCACAGGAAATGGCGCGACTGGCGGCCCTGCGCGATGCCGACGCCGCCCAGGCCGGACCGGAAGGCAGCAGCGCGGCCCGCATCCCGACGGCGGCGGAACAACACGTCGCCGCGCGCGATTCGCTGCTGGGCATGCTGACCGCACGGCACAAGGTCGTGCAGATGCTGGCGCCGCCGCCGCAACCCCGCGTGCAGGATGCACTGGCGGGTGGCATCGCGCGCGGCAGCGCGGCAGCCCCCGTCACCATCGTCGGCTTCACCGACTTCCATTGCCCGTTCTGCCGGATGTCAGAGGCCACCATGAGCGAGCTGCTGGAGAAGTACGGCGAACGCGTACGCTACGTGCATCGCGACTATCCCATCGCCAAGCTGCATCCGCAGGCGCCACGAGCTCATCTCGCGGCACGCTGCGCCGCGCAGCAGGACCGCTTCTGGCCCTTCCACGACCGCCTGTTCGGGGCAGCGGCCGATGCCGGCGAGCAGCAGCTCGCGGCCATCGCCACCGACGCCGGGCTGGACGCGACGGCCTTCGCCGGCTGCCTGCAGGACCCGGCCATGGCGACGGCCGTGCAGGACGACATCGCGGCAGGTACCCGACTCGGCGTGACAGGCACACCGACTTATTTCATCAACGGCCACATGGTGGTGGGGGCGCAACCGCTGTCGCGCTTTGTCGACGCAGTGGAAGCCGCGCTGGCGGAACAGACAAAGGCACTGGCAAAACCGGCCACGGCGGCGGTCCGGCCCGCCGCCGGCGTGCCGTCACGCTGACGCGACCGCCAGGAGTTCGACGGGTGCGCGATACCGGCGATGCGATGCATGCATCTTATCGTCGGCATTGCTCCGCCTTACTGCACGCTGAAGCTGGTGCTCGCGCTTCCGCTCAGTGTGCTCTTCGCCTGCACCTTCACCTGGTAGATGCCCTTCGCTGCCTTGCGTGCGAGGCGAAAGGCGGCAGTAGCCCGGCCGCTGCCGTCGCTGCTCGCGTTCAGTACGGTCGTTGCGCCCGCAGGCGACGTGATGGTGAATGTCACGGTGGCACCGCTCACCACCGCGCTGCCGGACTTCACGGTGGCGGACAGGGCCACGGTCTGGTTGCCGCTGTAGCTGGCCTTGTCGGTGGCGGCCGTCACCGTGAGGGCGGTCACGGCACCGTCGCCGCCAGACGAGGGAGGTGGCGTCGCGCTGCCGCCGTCCATGGCGACGTGCACGGTAGCGCCGCTGCTGCCGACGGTCAGCGGCGTGATGACGACGCCGGCCGCGGCATCGTTGTAGCTGCGGCCCAGCACCAGCGCGGGATCGTTCCAGTCGGCATAGGCGGAACTTTCCGGGGTGAGATCAAGCAGGAAGCTGCTGTTGATATCGTCGTCGGCGCCGGTGCGTACGATAACGCCGCTGGCGATGTTGTTGCCGGCCAGCGACGCGAGCACGGCATCGAAGCCGCCGGCCTGGCGGAACTCCAGGTAATACCAGGTGCGCGCGCCGGTGGTCGCGTTCACGCTTTTCGGGATCTTCAGCGCGCGCGTGCCGCTGCCGGTTGCGTAGGGGGCCAGGGTGTAGGTACCGCTGGCCGTCACCGTGGCCACACCCGGCAGGCTGCCGCTGCTCATCCAGCCCAGGCGCTCCTTCTGGAAGGCATTGAAGTGGCTGGCGCTGGTATTGCCCATGTCGTCCAGCGTGTCGCCGTAGTCATACGTCATGCAGCTACTGCCCAGCACCGCGTTGCCGCACTCCAGAGAATGCGAGTGGTAGAGGCCGAAGTTATGGCCGAGTTCGTGCGCCAGCACCTTTAGCTCGAGGCGCCCGTTGATCCAGATGCGGCCGCTCGTGCCGCCGACCGTGCCCTGCCCCGACCACGCGCAGGCACTGTTGCGCGGGAACACGTAGACGACATGCTGGTAGCCGGTAAGGCCGATGCCGGCCATGGCAGCCGCCTGGCCGGCCGCCGCGGCGATCGCGGTGGCGTCACAGGTCTGCGCGATGGGCAGCGTCAGCCACCCATGGGGCGCCCCGCCGAGCCAAGTCTGGCTGCCGGAGTTCTCCTGCAGGAAGGCGCTGGTCTGCGTCAGCACGCTGCCAGCTTCGGCCAGCGTATAGGGCTGGCTGGTGTTGTCGGTGAAGTTCACCAGCAACAGCGCAACCTTGTGCTCGCCCAGCGTGTTCGGCAACGGCGCCGGGCTCACCGTGGTGACGCTGCCACTGCCGTCGAGGGCCAGCGTGGCGCCGCTCTGGCGACCGGTGACGCGCACGCGGTTGCCGCTCTTCAGGGCCGCCGGCGCGCGCCCCGGAAACGTCAGTACGTAGCGGCCCTTCGCCGTATCGAGGAAGTGATGGATGCGCCCGCTCTGCGGCCCGTCCTCGATCTGCACCTGCACGACACCCTCGGCCCTGACCTTCGCGGAGTCGGCCTGTACGGTACTGGCAACGGCCAGCAGGCCGATGGCAGCCAGAAAGGGAACGGCAGGACGCCGCAGCGGAAACAGGGAGACAGTGAAGGACATGCAGGAGTTCTCGCAGAGGCCGGAAAGATCCCGCTGCCTCCTGCAGTTCCACATGCCCATCCGGCCGCAAGGCGGAATGCGCGACACCCTGTCGCGGGACGGGATGAAAGGATCTTTCGGGTCGGGTGGTAAGGAAGGCGATGCATCTCCATGGAGCCGCACCGCCGTCGGTCCGACGTTTCATGAAGGCCGGACCGGCGTTATGAATAATTCTTTAAGGCGAAATTCTTCTGATAAACGCCAGGAATTAGACGAGGAAGATTTCGTCAAAAGTGCGTGTGAGGATCAACGTAACAATCGCTGCAGTCTTGTGTTAAGTACGTTGTGATTCGAGGAGGCCTGTGTGCGCCTCCCTGCGCACCACCTTCAGTACGGCTTGGCCTGGCCTCAGTAACGGCAGCCGGCCAGCTCCTCGCTGGCCTGCCACAGCTTTTCGGCCGTGTCGCGCCGTGCCATCGGGCTGACGCGCATCGGCCGGCAGTTGCGGAAGAACAGGCCGTTGTAGCCGGCGGCCTCGGGGGCGCTGGCCAGGTACACGGACGTCTGCGCG
>JAJNDL010000396.1 GCA_021156385.1 Moraxellaceae bacterium
CGTGCGCGAGCTGTCTGCCGAGCAGTCGAACTTCGTGCCGCATCTCGCTTTCCAGCCGCATGCGATCGCCGACACGCCCATCCTGCCGATGGAAGCGGTTGTCACGTCCTACTACCTGCGCCTGTCCGCCAACGACCGTCCTGGTGTGCTGGCCGATGTCACGCGCATCCTGTCGAGCCGGGGCATCAACATCGAGGCAATCCTGCAGAAGCCGTCGCATGAGGCAGGCTCGGTGCCGGTCATCATCCTGACCAAGCCGGTGCAGGAGAAGGAAATGAATGGTGCCATCGCCGAGATCGAAGCGCTCTCTGACATCGTCGGCAAGGTCGTGCGCATCCGTCTCGAGAACCTCGACACCTGATCCAAGAACCAACTTCCTGAAGAGAAATGCAATGAGCTTCGGCAATCGCTACACCGGCCTGATCAACAAGTACCGCGACCATCTGCCGGTGTCGGATGACACCCGCATCATTTCGCTGGGCGAAGGCAATACGCCGCTGATCAAGCTGAAGAACATTCCCGCCCTGCTCGGCAAGAATGTCGAGATCTACGTGAAGTACGAAGGCCTGAATCCGACCGGCTCCTTCAAGGACCGCGGCATGACCATGGCTGTTACCAAGGCCGTGGAAGAAGGCAGCAAGGCCATCATCTGTGCCTCTACCGGCAATACCTCCGCGGCGGCGGCAGCCTATGCCGCGCGCGCCGGCATTACCGCCTTCGTGCTGATCCCGGAAGGCAAGATCGCCATGGGCAAGCTGGCACAGGCCATGATGTACGGCGCGATCACGCTGCAGATCCGCGGCAATTTCGACGAGGGCATGGAGCTGGTGAAGCGCGTGGCCGAGCACGCACCGGTCACCATCGTGAACTCCATCAATCCCTATCGCCTGCAGGGCCAGAAGACGGCAGCCTTCGAGATTGTCGACGAACTCGGTTTCGCGCCGGACTTCCACTGCCTGCCGGTCGGCAATGCCGGCAACATCACGGCGCACTGGATGGGCTACTCGGAATATCGCGAGCGCGGTGTCGCAAATAATCTGCCGAAGATGGTGGGCTACCAGGCAGCGGGTTCCGCGCCGTTCATGCGCGGTGGTCCGGTGGCGAATCCGGAAACGGTCGCCACGGCCATCCGCATCGGCAACCCGCAATCCTGGGACAAGGCCTGGGCCCTTCAGAAGCAATCCGGTGGCTGGTTCGACGAGCTGACCGACCAGGAGATCCTGGATGCTCAGCGCCTGCTTTCCATGCGTGAAGGCGTGTTCTGCGAGCCGGCCTCCGCGGCATCGCTGGCTGGCGCAATGCGTGACATCCGCAGCGGCAAGATTCCCGAAGGCTCCAAAGTGGTGTGCACGCTCACCGGCAACGGCCTCAAGGATCCCGACACCGCCATCAAGCAGTGCGGCAACGCTCTCGTGCAGACCATCGATGCCACGCTGGACCAGGTCAAGGACGCCATCCTGAAGTCCATGGCCCGTTAAAGGGGTGCCTCCGGAAAAAGCCCGTGTCCCCACGGGCTTTTTTTATGGTCACTGCGTGGCCGGGCCTGTATGTCGAGCCCTTGCCCGGCTTTTCCTGCGATAATCGGAAAAGTCCGCAATGTTGAGCCATCCGTACCGCACCGCATGAAGAAGATCATCCGACCCCGTGTGTTGCCGGCTGGCGTCGCGCTCATGCCGAACGTCCACCCCGTATTGGCGAGGCTGTATGCGCTGCGCGGCATCACGCAGCCGGTCGAGCTGGAGCGGGCATTGAAGGGCCTGGCGCCTGCGCAGCAAATGAAAGGACTGGACGGCGCGCTGGCGGTACTGGAGCAGTCGCTGCGGGAAGGCAAGCGCATCCTCGTCGTGGGAGACTTCGATGCCGACGGCGCCACCAGCACGACGCTTGCCGTTCTTGCACTTCGCGCCATGGGCGCAATTCATGTCGACTATCTCGTTCCCAACCGGTTCAGGTATGGCTACGGCCTGACACCGGAAATCGTCGCACTGGCCTGCGCCACCAAGCATCCCGATCTCATCGTCACGGTCGACAACGGCATTTCCAGTCTCGACGGCGTCAGTGCGGCGCGACAGGCCGGCGTGCGGGTGCTGATCACGGATCACCACTTGCCGGGAGCGGAGCTGCCGGCGGCCGACGCCATCGTCAATCCCAACCAGCCGGGCTGCGATTTTCCGAGCAAGAACCTCGCGGGAGTCGGTGTCATTTTCTATCTGCTGTCGAGCCTGCGCACTCGCCTGAAGGAAGCGGGCTGGTTTGCGGAAAAGGGTATGGCCGAGCCTTCGATGGCCGACTATCTGGACCTGGTGGCGCTGGGCACCGTCGCCGATGTGGTACCGCTCGACTCCAACAATCGCGTGCTGGTGCATCAGGGGCTGGCACGTATCAGGGCAGGGCGCTGCCGGCCTGGCATCTCGGCGCTGCTGGCCGTGGCGGGCAAGGACCCGCAGCAACTGGTGGCAAGCGATCTCGCCTTCCAGGTCGCGCCACGGCTGAATGCGGCCGGGCGGCTCGACGACATGTCGCATGGCATCGAATGCCTGCTGACGGATTCTCCGGAGCTGGCTGCGCAGTACGCCGCCGAACTCGATGCGCTCAACATCGAGCGACGCAACATCGAGTCGGGCATGCAGCAGGAGGCGCTCTCGGCG
>JAJNDL010000397.1 GCA_021156385.1 Moraxellaceae bacterium
CGGCAGCGGCAGCAGCAGCGCTGATACCGGCTGCAACGGAAAAGGCCGGCGTGAAGCGATTCGCGCCGGCCTTTTTGCTGGGCGCTAGACGCTGGAGCCGCACTGCAGGCCGCTCTGGCCGAGATCGGTGACGCGGCCGCGTTCGTCGATCTGGAGGAAGAGCCCGAGGGTGGCGTTGCTGGTGGGCGTGTTGCTCGGCTGCAGGCGCACCGTCAGCACGATCTGCGCCGGCAGGGGATCGTGGAACTGGAAGGTGCCGCTGGCGAGGAAACGGTAGAAGAGGTTGTTGGCGTCGGAGCCGGAGCCGCGTGCGCTGAGGCTGAGCGTGACCACGCCGTCGCTGCCGCGCTGCAGCGTGTAGTTGATGTTGAGCACGCCGTCGATGCTGTCATGGCCGGGCGTACAGGGATTGTTGAGGTCGACGATGTTCTTCGTGAGAGTTCCCTGCACCACGGCGCCTGCCGTGCCTGCAAGGCCGAGGCCGAACACCGCGAGGGCGCCGGCCAGTGCATGCCTGATCCGTTTCATCTCGAAGCTCCTTTTCATGGCGTCATGACGTCATGGCGTGGGCCGCACGCGGGACGGCGTGCGACGGCATCGGCGGGCGGGCGACCGTTGCATGGCAATGCCGCCAGCCCGGCCTGCGAACGTCCTGTCCGGTCCGATGTGCTGCCATGTTTCCTATCTACTTCCAGCTGAGCAATTGCGGCTCAGCCGTGTTGCTGTAGGCATTACGTGCCGCAGTCATCCGGAAAAAATTCGCAGCAGCGTTACTACACTGTTCAAAACCGCTTTCATCCCCGTGCACGGCAGGCGGCGTTGCCACTGCCGTGCCGTTCATGCGACAGGAGGCCGTGATGGATTCCATCAAGCAGCAGCAACCCGAGAAGAACTACCAGGACCTGCAGGGCGCGCAGGCGATCGAGCAGTTGCGCGCCATGGTCGAGGCCGCGCCCAACGGCTTCTTCTGCACGCACGAAGCCGGCCAGCGCAGGCTCGCGGCGCGGCCCATGAACGTGCGCAAGGTCGACGCGGCCGGCAACCTGTGGTTCCTCTCGTCCGACGACAGCCTGAAGAACCAGGAGCTGGCCACCGACCACGAGGTCGAGCTCTTCTTCCAGAGCGGCAAGCCCGGCTGCTTCCTGCATCTTTGCGGCATGGCCAGCGTGTCGCGCGACAAGGCGCGCATCGACGAGCTGTGGGAGCCCGTGCTCGCCAACTGGTTCACCGGCGGCAAGGACGATCCGCGCATCACCGTCATCAAGGTGTCGCCCACCGACGGCTATTACTGGGACCACAAGCACGGTGACCTCGTCGCCGGCGTGAAGATGCTGATCGGCGCCGCCTCGGGCCAGACGCTGGACGACACCATCGAGGGACGCCTGCGGCCGCACTAGCAGGGGCGCGGCCGCCACCACGGAGGGCTGCAGCGATGCAGCGAGGACCATGAGGGCGATCTGCTACGTCAGCACGGCGTGCTGGCAACTGGACGACAGCGAGCTCGAGCACCTGCTGCAGGCGGCGCGCACGCGCAACCGCGAGCACGGCATTACCGGCCTGCTGCTCTATTGCGAAGGCAGCTTCATGCAGTATCTCGAGGGGCCGAAGGCGGATATCGCGCCGGTCTGGGACATCATCCGGGCCGACGAGAAGCACAACCACATCATCACGCTCTTCGATCGCACGGTGCCGGCGCGGCTGTACTCGGACTGGACCATGGCCTACCGCCGCACCGAGCCGCCGGATTTCGCGAAGCTGCTGAACAGCGACTGGGCAACGAGTTCGGAAGGCACGCCCGAGCAGTGCTGGTTCGTGCCGGGCGTGCGCATGCTGCGCGACTTCTGGGAGCTCAACCAGACCATGCCGGCAGGACGCGCGCCGCCGCCGGCCTCCGGCGCGGGGGCGGCACGCCGGCGCTGAGTAACGGGTAGCGGCAGTCACGCCGCCTTGGGCGCGTTTACGGCTGGGAAAACGCGGCGCACTGATTTACAAAGGACGCCTTTCCCCTGTCCGGCCGTTCCATGCCTGCCCAGCCCGCCGCCCGCCATTTCACGCTGCTCTTCCTCGCCGTCATGTCCATGGCGCTGGGGCAGACGCTGGTCTTCACGCTGCTGCCGCTGCTCGGCCGCGCCGTCGGCCTGCGCGAGATCCAGGTCGGCATCATCATCACCGCCTCGTCCGCGGTGTATGCGCTGGCCGCGCGTTTCTGGGGCCGGCGCAGCGACGTGCTCGGCCGCCGCCACGTCATCCTCTTCGGGCTCGCCGGCTATACCGCCGGCACGCTGCTTTTCGCCGGGCTCTTCTGGCTGGGCATGATCGATGCGCTGCAGGGCCTGCTGCTGTGGAGCTGCCTCATCGTCGCGCGTTGCGCGCAGTCGCTGGTCATGGCCGGCACCATGCCGGGCGCCAACGCCTACGTCAGCGACCTCACCACGCCGGCGACGCGCACCGCGGGCCTCGCCAAACTCGGCGCCGCCAACAGCACCGGCACCATCATCGGCCCCGCGGCGGGCGGCCTGCTTGCCGCCATCAGCCTGCTGGCGCCGCTCTTCTTCGCGGCCGCGATCACCGGGCTCTGCCTGCTCGTCATGCTCTGGAAGCTGCCGGAGTCGCCGCGGCACGGCGCCACGTCACCGGAGCAGGC
>JAJNDL010000398.1 GCA_021156385.1 Moraxellaceae bacterium
GATTTCTGCCACATCCTGTGTCGTCAGCGCTTCCTTGGCTGCGCAGCAAGCTTGCAGCAAGGCCCGTTGTTGCCCGGCATCCGGGTTCGTGCTGCCCACCTGCTCCAGTACCCATCGCGCAATCACATGATCGAGGTCGTCACCGCCCAGCGCGGAATCGCCGCCGGTGGCAAGCACTTCGAATACGCCCTTGTGCAGGCGCAGGATGGAAATGTCGAACGTGCCGCCACCAAGGTCATAGATGGCATGCACGCCTTCGGCCGCCTTGTCGAGGCCGTAGGCCACGGCAGCCGCGGTCGGTTCATTGAGCAGACGCAACAGCTTGAGGCCGGCAAGCTGCGCCGCGTCCTTGGTCGCCTGGCGCTGGGCGTCATCAAAATAGGCGGGCACGGTGATGACGGCGCCAGTGAGTTCGCCGCCGAGCACGGCCTCTGCGCGCGCGCGCAACACTGAAAGAATGTCTGCAGACACCTGTACCGGACTCTTCTCGCCGGCGGCAGTAATCAGGTAAGGCATGCCCTTCTCGCCACCGGCAAAGCGATAGGGAAGCTCGCCGCCCAGCGATTTCACATCGGTGATGCCACGCCCCATCAGGCGCTTCACGGAGACGATGGTGTTGTGCGCATCCTCGGCCGCGGCCGCACGCGCCTCATGCCCCACCCGGCGCTCGCCATCCGGGAAGTAGCGCACAACGGAAGGCAGCAGGTGACGGCCTGCCGCATCCGGCAAGGTCCGCGCCTTGCCGCTCTGCACGGTGGCGACCAGCGAGTTGGTGGTGCCGAGATCAATCCCCACGGCCAGACGGTGCCTGTGCGGCGCCGTACTCTGACCCGGCTCGGCAATCTGCAGCAGTGCCATCAGTCCCAATCCTCCTCGGCGTCTTCATCTTCCAGGCGCGCCTCGGCCGCCTGCACTTCCACGATGAAGCGCGACATGAACTGCATCTTCCGCACGGTATCTGCCGCCTCGTTCCAGTCGCCCTCGCGGTAGTCGATGGCGAACTCCCGACCCAGATTATCCAGCCACTCTGCCGCCTCTTCGCGCAGACCCGCCAGCTGATCCATGCCCTCCGCTTCCTCGAGCTGTTCACGCAGGTCCATCTGGGCCATGAGGAAATCAGTATCGGAAACCGTGGCCGACTCGGTTTCGAGTGGATGTCCCGCCAGCACCAACAGGTGCCTGGCACGGGCAACCGGGTCCTTCAACGAGTTGAACGCCGTGTTGATATCCGCCGCCTTCTGCACGGCTTCGCGCTGCCGGTCAGCGGGCTCCGCCGCGAAACGGTCGGGATGGAACTGTCGCTGCAGCTCTCGATAGCGCGGCAACAGCGTACTGACGTCGAGATCGAAGGTCGCCGGCAGATCGAACAGCTGGAAGTAATTGGTCGTGCTCACGGTATTCAGCCAGTTAACGGGATGACACCCTGGGCCGTGAAACCGCAGTCAACGGTGGAGGTCTGGGCGCAGGGCGCGGAGTGTACATCGGGCCGGCAGGCGGTGCGCACCCTGCAACACCGCACTCGAATGCCCGCCGTTGTCACACCGTAAAGGATTCACCGCAGCCGCACTCACCCTTCTGGTTCGGATTGCGGAACCGGAAGCCTTCGTTCAGCCCCTCTTTCACGAAGTCCATTTCCGTGCCGTCGATATAGGACAGGCTCTTCGGGTCGACCACGACGTTCACGCCATGCGAGGTGAACACGACGTCTTCCGGCGCGAACTCATCGACGAACTCCAGCACATAGGCAAGGCCGGAACAGCCAGAGGTCTTCACACCGACACGAACGCCTATGCCCTTGCCACGGTTGGCAAGGAAATCGCCCACGTGCCGGGCCGCCGCTTCGGACAGGGTGACTGCCATATGCTTCAGGCCTCGTGCTTCTTGCGGTAGTCGGCGATGGCGGCCTTGATGGCATCCTCGGCCAGCACCGAGCAGTGGATCTTCACCGGCGGCAGCGCCAGCTCCTCGGCAATCTGCGTATTCCTGATCGACATGGCCTCGTCCAGGCTCTTGCCCTTCACCCACTCGGTGACCAGTGAGCTCGACGCGATCGCGGAGCCGCAGCCATAAGTCTTGAAGCGCGCATCCTGAATGACGCCGTTGTCGTCAACCTTGATCTGCAACTGCATGACGTCGCCACAAGCCGGGGCGCCTACCATGCCGGTGCCGACACTGACGTCGTTCTTGTCGAGCTTGCCCACGTTGCGGGGATTCTCGTAGTGGTCGAGGACTTTCTCGCTATAAGCCATTTCACCTCACCTCCAAATCGTTTGCAGGGCGTCGTGCACGCCTGCTGCGGAAATCAGTGCGCTACCCATTCGACCGTGCTGAGATCGATGCCGTCCTTGTACATGTCCCAGAGCGGGGACAGCTCGCGCAGTCGGTTCACTGCCTGCCGGGCGTGATCGATCACGAAGTCGATGTCTTCCTCGGTCGTGAAGCGGCCGATAGTGAAGCGGATCGAAGAGTGCGCCAGCTCGTCGCTAAGGCCCAGCGCACGCAGTACATAGGAAGGCTCGAGGCTGGCCGAGGTACAGGCCGAGCCGGAGGACACGGCAATGTCCTTGAGCGCCATGATCAGCGACTCGCCTTCCACGAAGTTGAAGCTCACGTTCACGTTGTGCGGCACCCGTTGTTCCAGA
>JAJNDL010000399.1 GCA_021156385.1 Moraxellaceae bacterium
CAACGTGCTGCAGGGGCGCATGAGCGTGGTCGGGCCGCGGCCGCACGCCGTGGCGCACAACGAGCTCTACCGCAAGCTGATCCGCGGCTACATGATCCGCCACAAGGTGCGCCCGGGCATCACCGGCCTTGCCCAAGTGAACGGCTTTCGCGGCGAGACCGACACCGTGGAGAAGATGCAGGCGCGCATCGAGCACGACCTCGCCTACCTGCGCGGCTGGTCGCTGCTTCTCGACCTGCAGATCATCCTGAAGACGGTCGTCGTGGTGCTGAAGAAGCAGAATGCCTATTGAGGACAGATCATGTGCGGAATCGTAGGGGCGGTCGCCCGCCGCAACGTCGTGCCGATCCTGATCGAGGGCCTTCGGCGCCTGGAATACCGCGGCTACGATTCGGCCGGCGTCGCCGTCATCAACGCCTCGCTGCAGCGCATCCGCTCCTGCGGGCGCGTGGCACAGCTCGAGACGCTCGCCCGCGCGCAAAGCCTGGAGGGCCGCATCGGCATCGGCCACACGCGCTGGGCGACGCACGGCGCGCCCTCGGAGAGGAACGCGCATCCGCACGTGAGCGGCGGGGTCTCGGTGGTGCACAACGGCATCATCGAGAACCACGAGGCGGTGCGCACGCACCTGCGTGCCATGGGCTATCAGTTCTCCTCCGACACCGATACCGAGGTCATCGCGCACCTGGTGCACAACCTCCTCAGTAGCGGCCTCACGCTCTTCGAGGCGGTGCAGGCCGCCACCCGCGAGCTGGCGGGCGCCTACGCCATCGCCGTCATCGCCGCGCACGACCCCTCGCGCATGGCGGTGGCGCGCATGGGCGCGCCGCTGCTGCTGGGCCTGGGCGACGGGGAGAACTTCGCCGCCTCGGACACCGGCGCGCTGCTGCAGGTGACGCGCCGCATCGTGTACTTGGAGGAAGGCGACTGTGCCGACGTGACGCAGCACAGCGTGCGCGTGATCGACGCGCGCGGCCACGTCGTCGACCGGCCCCTGCACGTGAGCGAGCTGCGCGCGAACGCGCTCGAGCTCGGCAGCTGGCGCCACTACATGCAGAAGGAGATCTTCGAGCAGCCCGCCGCGGTCGCCGCCACGCTCGAAACCGCGGGCCATGCGCACGCCGCGGTCTTCGGGCCCGACGCCGAGGAGTTGATGAAGCAGATCGATTCCTGCCTGATCCTCGCCTGCGGCACCAGCTACCACGCCGGCCTCGTGGCGCGGCACTGGATCGAGGGCCTCGCGGGCGTGCCGTGCTCGGTCGAGATCGCGAGCGAGTACCGCTACCGCGCCTCGGTGCCCAATCCCCGTACGCTGGTGGTGGCGATCTCGCAGTCGGGCGAGACGGCCGACACCATCGCAGCCGTGCAGCACGTGCAGCACCTCGGCCAGGAGAAGACCCTGGCGATCTGCAACGTGCCGGAGTCCGCGCTGATCCGGAACTGCGTTCTCAAGTTCCTGACCCGGGCGGGGCCGGAGATCGGCGTCGCCTCGACCAAGGCGTTCACCTGCCAGCTCGCGGCGCTGCTGGTCCTCGCAATCTCCCTGCGCAAGGTGAAAAGGAAGTTCACGCCCGCGGAGGAAGCCGAGCTCCACGGCGCGTTGCGGCGTCTTCCCGCCGCGCTGTCGGGCGCGCTGCGCAGCGAGCCGGAAATGGCGGCGTGGGCGCACCGGTTCGCCAGCTCGCGGCACGCCCTGTTCCTCGGCCGCGGGGTGCACTACCCGATCGCCATGGAGGGCGCGCTCAAGCTGAAGGAGATCTCCTACGTCCACGCCGAGGCCTATGCTGCCGGCGAGCTCAAGCACGGCCCGCTCGCGCTGGTCGACGGCGACATGCCGGTGATCGCCATCGCGCCGCACGACGCGCTGCTCGGCAAGCTCAAGTCCAACCTTCAGGAGGTTCGCGCGCGCGGCGGCGAGCTCTACGTGCTCGCGCACCGCGGCGCGGCGGTGCATGCGGAGGAAGGGGTGCACGTGGCCGAGATGGCGGACGAGCCGGCGATCCTGTCGCCGATCGTCGCCACCGTGCCGCTGCAGTTGCTTGCCTATCACGCCGCGCTGGACCGCGGCAACGACGTGGACAAGCCGCGGAATCTCGCTAAGTCGGTGACGGTGGAATAGTCAGGCGGCGAGATTCGCCGCGTTGAGGTCGGGCTTGAAGCGGTAACCGGTGCCGCGCACCGTCTCGATCAGCTTGTCGTGACCGGTAGGCGCGAGCGCCTGGCGCAGGCGCCGGATGTGCACATCGACCGTGCGCTCCTCGACGAAGACGTGCTCGCCCCACACTTCATCGAGCAATCTCGCCCTCGAGAAGACGCGGCCGGGATGCGTCATGAAGAAATGCAGCAGCCTCAGCTCCGTCGTCCACAGGTCGATCGGCTTGTCGCCGGCGCTCACCTGGTGGGCGGCAGGGTCGATGCGCAGCCCGGCGATCTCGACCACGTCGTCGGCGAGCTGCGGCGCGCGCCGGCGCATCACCGCCTTGATCCTGGCCAGCAGCTCCCTGGCCGAGAACGGCTTGGTGACGTAGTCGTCGGCACCGCTCTCGAGCGCGGTAACCTTGTCCTGCTCCTCGGCGCGGGCCGTGAGCAGCACGATGGAGATGTCCTTGGTGCGCTGGTCGGAGCGCAGCCGCCGCGCGAA
>JAJNDL010000400.1 GCA_021156385.1 Moraxellaceae bacterium
ACGGGTAAAAGCGCAGTGACTAGAAGAAGGTATTAGTCGGCACTCGGAAGATTGTCTTTCGCGGTCAAATTTCTGGCTGCTTCGGTCGTGCCGGCACGAAGGGCGCCGCATCGTTTCGCGCAGCCGTCATGAACGGCCGGCCGCCGTCATCGTGGCCATGCGGGACCGGTGCAATGCCCGGCTGCAGTGCCGCCCCGCTCCGGCGCTGTACGCAGCGACGCGGTTGCCGCCGGCAAGCGTGCGCAGGCCGGGGTCCGGTCTGCGGCTGGCGTTCCCGCTGCAGGCGGCGCGGCGGTTTCTTCATGGCGGGGCAGGGCCCGGCCGGGGATGTGGCGACGCTACGGCTTTTGTCATACTGCCGGGGCGCGAGCATCCTGCCGCGTTCCTGCGAGTCCGTCATGCCCCTGCCCGACAAAGCCCTGGTCCACCGCATCGTCTTCGGCACCGACACGCCCGCCGGCCGCCGCTTCGACAAGATCCTGATCGTCATCATGTCGGTGCTGATCGCCATTGTCGATTCCGCCTGGGCTGCGCCGCCCCTGCTGGAGCGATTCTTCTTCCTGCTGGAGTGGGGCTTCACGGCGATGTTCACGGTGGAGTACCTGTTGCGCCTCTGGTCTTCGCCGCGGCCGTGGCGCTATGCGACCAGCTTCTTCGGCATCGTCGACCTGCTCGCCACGCTGCCGACCTACCTCGCCTTCTTCTTGCCCGGCGCCAGCATGCTGCTGGTCATCCGGCTGGTGCGCGTGCTGCGCATCTTCCGCGTGTTCAAGCTGCTGCAGTACGTGGACGACGCCAATTTCCTGATCGGCAGCCTGGCTGCCTCGCGGCAGAAGATCCTGGTGTTCTTCTCGGCCATCCTGGTGGCGGCGACCGTGTTCGGCGCACTGCTCTACGTGGTGGAAGGTCCGCAGCACGGCTTCACCAGCATTCCCAAGGCCATCTACTGGGCTGTCATCACCATCACGACCGTCGGCTACGGCGACCTCACGCCGCAGACGCCGATCGGCCAGGCGATTGCCACGGTGGTGATGATGGTGGGTTATTCGGTGCTGGCGGTGCCGACTGGCATCGTCACCTCGGAAATGCTCAACCAGTTGCAGACCCGGCGCGCCGGGCGCAGCTGCCCGGGCTGCCACGCCAGCGGCCACGAGAGCGACGCGCTGTACTGCCGCCACTGCGGCACCGCCCTCCTCGAGCCGGCCGCGGAAGCGGACGAGCTCTAGTGATGCGCGCGGCGCAGCAGTCCCAGCGCCGCGACCGCCAGCAGCACCGCCACCAGCACCGGCCCGAAGGGCTGGTCGTATTTCAGCGCCAGCACGAAGGCCGCCGCGTAGGCGGCAACGCCGGCCGCCATCGCGATGGCAAGGGCGGCTTTCCAGTGCGACGCCAGGCGGAAGGCCAGCCAGGGCGGCAGGAAGACGAGCGCGAAAGCGCCCATGAGGCCGATGGTGCCGGTCGCGAGCGCGAGCAGGAGCGCCACGGCGAGGTCGAAGCCCAGGTGCCAGCGCCAGGCCGGCAGCCGGTTGGCGGCCTCATGCGCGGGAAAGAAGCGCGCGCGCAGCAGGCGCCGGTTCCACCACGGCAGCAGCGCCAGCGTGAAGCCGCCGGCCACTAGCAGCGCGACGAGCTGCGGCGCCGTGGCGAAATACAGCTGGCCGTCCGAAAGCGCATGCGAGAGCGATTCGCCGAGTGCGGTGTTGGCCGCCGCCAGGTAGAGCACCGTCCAGCCCGCCAGCATCATCAGCGCATAGCCGCCGTTGCCCTCGCGCTGCAGCACCTGCTTCAGCACCACCGCGAGCAACGCACCGCCGGCGCCGGAAGCCAGCAGCGGCAGGTGCAGCGCCGCGCCGAGCAGGTGGCAGGCCGCGGCGACATGGGCGAGGCCGAGCGCCGCCAGCCACTCGTCACGCAGGCGCAGGTAGCAGCCGAGCAGGGGCAGCAGCAGCGCGACGACGAGGCCGGCGGCGAGCGGGATGCGGAAGAGCGGATCGAAGAGCAGCGCCATCACGCCTCCTCCGCGGCATCGAGATCGCTGCGATGGCGTGCGGTCACATCGATGCGCACGTCGCAGACGGCGGCCATGAAGTCGGCGTCGTGGCTGATGAGCAGCAGGCCGCGCGCCGCCTCACGTGCGCGCAGCCAGGCGGTGAGCAGGGTCACGCCTTCGGGGTCGAGGTTGTTGGTGGGCTCGTCGAGCAGTACCACCTGCGCCGGCGAGGCCAGGCAAGCCCACAGCGCAAGCAGCTGGTACTGGCCGCCGGAGAGCGTGTCGATGCGGCGCTGCTGCAGGGCCGCGAGCCGCCCGGGCAGGGCCTGGTGGTCGGCATCGAGCAGGCGCAGGTAGTCGCGCACCGATAGCGGTGCCTGTGCCAGCCGCACCGGATGCTGCTGCTGGCAGGCGAGCGTGATGCCGGGCGCGCGCTCGAGGCTGCCCGCAAAGATCCGCGCCTGGCCGTAAAGCGATTTCAGCAGGGTGCTCTTGCCGCAGCCGTTGGCGCCGACGATGCCGACCGCCTGCCCGGCGTTCAGCGTGAACGTCAGCGGTCCCAGCACCGGTGCGGTATAGCCGACGACAAGGTCAGAGGCGCGAAGCAGCACGAGGGGCGTTCCTGGTCACGATGATTCGATGATGTCATGGCCCCGCCGTGGCGCGGCGGCGGCCCGTCAGCGCCAGAGGCTCACCGGGCGGAAGCCAGCGCCGCCACCCATTTCCCGACCAGGTCGAGATAGGCGGCGCCGCTGGCGCCCGGAGGCGGGTCCAGCGGCAGCGCATGCGCCTGCCAGCCGAGCTGCGACGCCAGAGTGGCAACGCCGCGGTTGGACTGGAACACGGTGTGCAGCACGACCCCCTTGCTGCCGCGCAGGCGGCCGACCAGCCCCGCGAGGTGCGCCGCCGTCGGCGGTACACCGGGCAGCGGCTCGACATAGCCCAGGATGGGCACGCCGAAGCGCGCCATCAGGTAGTCGCCGTCGCGGTGGTAGAGCAGCGCACCGGGCGCGCCGGCGAGTTGCTGCTGCCACTG
>JAJNDL010000401.1 GCA_021156385.1 Moraxellaceae bacterium
CTACACCACGCCCTGCGCCAGCATGGCATCCGCCACCTTGACGAAGCCGGCGACGTTGGCGCCTTTCAGGTAATTGATGTGGCCACCCTCGCCGCCATGGACGCAACAGGCGTGATGGATGGAATTCATCAGCGTGTGCAGGCGCGCATCGACCTCCGCCGAAGTCCAGTGCTGGCCGAGGCGGTTCTGCGTGATCTCCAGCCCGCTTACCGCGACACCCCCGGCATTCGCCGCCTTCCCCGGCGCATAGAGGATCTTCGCCTTCTGGAAAAGGTCGACGGCTTCCAGCGTGCAGGGCATGTTCGCGCCTTCCACCACGGCGATGCAGCCGTTCTTCAGCAGCATGTGCGCGTCAGCGGCATCGATCTCGTTCTGCGTCGCGCAGGGCATGGCGATGTCGCAGGGCAGCTCCCAGGGCCGCCGTCCGGGCAGGTACTGCAGCTGCGCATAGAAAACGCCGGCGAGTTCCTCGAGGCGGCCGCGGCGCACGTTCTTGAGTTCCTCCACGGCCTGCCAGGCTTCGCGCGTGAGGCCCTCGGGGCAGTAGATCGTTCCGTTCGAATCGGACAGCGAGACGACCTTCGCATGCATCTCCATGGCCTTGCGCGCCGCGAACTGCGCGACATTGCCCGAGCCGGAGATGGCGATGCGGCGGCCGTCGAGCTGCTCGTGGCGATGCGCGAGCATGGCCTCGGCAAAGTAGACCGCGCCGAAGCCGGTGGCCTCCGGGCGGATCAGGCTGCCGCCGTAGCTCATGCCCTTGCCGGTGATGACCGGCACGAACTCGTTCTGCAGGCGCTTGTACTGCCCGAACAGGAAACCGATCTCGCGGTGACCGACGCCGATGTCGCCGGCGGGAATGTCGGTCTCGGGACCGATGTGCCGGTAGAGCTCGTTCATGAAGGACTGGCAGAAGCGCATCACCTCGCCGTCGCTCTTGCCCTTGGGATCGAAGTCGGCGCCGCCCTTGCCGCCTCCCATGGGCAGTCCGGTCAGCGAGTTCTTGAAGACCTGCTCGAAGGCGAGGAACTTGAGCACGCCGAGGTTCACGGAGGGATGGAAGCGGAAGCCGCCCTTGTAGGGACCGATGGCGCTGTTCATCTGCACGCGGATGCCGCGGTTCACCTGCACCTCGCCGTCGTCGTCCACCCAGGGCACGCGGAACATGATGACGCGCTCCGGCTCGACCATGCGCTCGAGCAGGCCCTGCTGCCGGTAATGCGGATGCCGCTCGAGGAAATCCCAGAGCGACAGCAGCACTTCCTTCACCGCCTGGTGGAATTCCGGCTGGCCGGGATCGCGGACCACGAGGCGCTGGACAAAGGCATCGACGGCATCGTGCATGGAGATTTCCCCGTACTGGCATTCCTGCAGAAACCTTAGCAGTTTCCCGCCGTGGCGAAGCGCCGCCGGCCCGTACGGTGTGCACGTCCGTCCGCAACCTGCCGATGCGTTGCTACGCTTGTGGTCAGCCCTCGTGGCAACTCCGTTACTGCAGTAGGGAGAGAATGATGAATACCAGCACCGCAGCAAAAGCGATCGGATGGGTCAGCCTCGGCCTCGGCGCCGCCGAACTCATCGTACCGGGATGGCTGCAGCGCCAGCTCGGCGACGGCAGCTACAACCGCCTCATGCGCATCTTCGGGGTGCGCGAGATGCTGGCCACCGTCGGCGTCGGCGGCCAGGGCGTGGATGCCGCGGCATGGTCGCGCATGGCCGCAGAAACCATCGACCTCATGGGCATCGCCGGCACCGCGCAGCGGCGCATGCAGGACGGCCGCATCGGCACCACGCTGATGGCACTCGCCGCCCTGACGGCACTGGATGCGATGGTCGCGCGCGGCCGCCTGCAGGAGGAGGATGAAGCCCGCCTCCCCCGCAACCGTGAACAGCGCGAACAGAAGGCCGTGGCACGGCCGCGCCAGAGCTCGCGCCGTGCGGCGGCCAAGGCCGCACCGGGCACGCATTGAGCCGGAAATGAAAAAAGCCCGCCGGTGGCGGGCTTTGATCAAATCCTGCAGGGCCGCGGCGTTCAGGCCACCACGCCGCCGCGGCGCAGCGCGCCGATCTCCTCCGCGGCGTAACCGTGCTCGCGCAGTACCTCGTCGGTGTGCGAGCCAAGTTCGGTGCCGATGAAGCGGAAGCTGGCCGGCGTCTTCGAGAACTTGATGGCGGCGCCGAGCTGCTTCTGCGTGCCGCCGTCGGGTCGCGGCACGTCAACGAGCAGCTCACGCGCCTTTATCTGCGGATGCTCGCAGGCTTCCGCAAAGCTCAGCACGGGCTCCGTGCAGGAATCCACTGTCGCGAACACCTGCTCCCACTCCGCCAGCGTCTTCTTCCCGATCTCCCTGCCGATTTCCGCCTTGAGCGAGGCCACCACCTCCGGCACGCCCATCACCATGCCCTGCGGTGCCAGCTCGGGCCGGCCGATGGCGGCGCAGAAGGCCATGAAGAACTGCGGCTCGAGGCCGCCGACGGAGAGGTAACGGCCGTCCTGCGTGCGGTAGCAGTCGTAGAAGGAGCCGCCATTGAGCTGCGTGCCCTCCATTTCCGGCTGCTGGCCGGCCACCAGTGCCGGCGGCGCGGTCAGCGCGTGCAGCGTGAAGGCGGCGTCGGTCATGGAGATGTCGACGAAC
>JAJNDL010000402.1 GCA_021156385.1 Moraxellaceae bacterium
GAGCCGGCCATCCGTGCCCGGCACGAAGCTGCCCAGCACGGCCCAGCAGAAATAGGGCATCAGGAAGAGGCAGAGCCAGATCGCGCTCTGCACGCGCCCCCGCCAGGCCGGCACGAGGAAGAACGACAACGGCAGCAGCAGAACTGCGATCAGGAACAGCATCGGCGCCGGCGCCAGCGGCTCCAGCATGGCCTCGATCGCCATGAAGGCCATGAGCAGGGCGAGCAGAGCGACGGTGGCGAGCCGACCGAAGCGGGCTTTTTTTTGCAGGGGAGCGAGGTCCGTCATGCCGGGTTCCTCCGGGCCTGGCGGGCGAGGCGGCGGCCCAGCGCCAGGCAGAGTTCGTGCTCCTGCGCATCCAGCGCACGCTTGTCGTCGCTGCCGGCGTGATGGCTGGCGCCATAGGGCGTGCCGCCGCCGGTGGTGCGCATGAGGCCGGGTTCGGAATAGGGGATGCCGAGCAGCATCATGCCGTGGTGCAGCAGCGGCAGCGCCAGGTTGAGCAGGGTGGTTTCCTGGCCGCCGTGCAGCGAGCCGGTGGAGGTGAAGACCACGGCCGGCTTGTCGATGAGGGCACCGTTGACCCAGAGGCTGCTGGTGCCGTCGAGAAAGTATTTCAGCGGCGCCGCCATGTTGCCGAAGCGGGTGGGGCTGCCGAGCGCGAGGGCGCCGCAGCCGGCGAGGTCTTCCAGCGAGCAGTAGAGGTCGCCACTATCGGGAACGTCGGGCGCGACGGCTTCGCACACGGGCGACACCGCCGGCACCGTGCGCAGGCGTGCCTCCAGGCCTTCGGCCTCAATGCCGCGGGCGAGGAGGCGTGCCATCTCGCGGGTGGCGCCGTTGCGGCTGTAGTAGAGCACCAGGGCGTAGGGAGTGCTCATTTCAGCAGCTCCAGCACCTTTTCCGGCGGCCGGCCGATCACGGCGCGCTGGCCGCAGACCGCGACGGGCCGCTCGATCAGGCACGGATGCGCGACCATGGCCGCAATCAGCGCATCCTCGCCGAGCGACGGATCGTCGAGGCCCAGCTCCCGGTATTCGTCCTCCTTCGTGCGCAGCAGCTCGCGGGCGGAAATGCCCAGCGTACGCAGCAGCTGCTTCAGCGTCGCGGCATCCGGCGGTGTTTCCAGGTAGCGCACGATGTCGGGCTGTACGCCGCGGGCCTCCAGGAGCTCGAGCGCCTCGCGTGACTTGGAGCAGCGGGGATTGTGGTAGAGCGTGATCATGGCGGTCCTCCGGCGAGCCGCGATTGTAGGAGGGTGCCCGCAGCGGCGCAAAGACCTCGACAGCGGACGGGCTGGCCGGGAATACTTGCGGCCAGCACGACCGACACCGAGACAAGGACACGCCGCATGAGGCAGCGCATCAAGGCCAGCGCGCGCCGGACCTGGGAGTTCGCCCGGTTCGTCTACCGGCATTTCCTGCACGACCGTTGCCGCGAACATGCCATGGAGCTGACCTACACCACGCTCTTCGCCGTGGTGCCCATGATGACGGTGACCTTCGCCATCCTCTCCGCCATCCCTGCGCTGCAGCACCTCAGCGCCGACGTGCAGGACTTCGTCTTCCGCCACTTCATACCGAGCAGCGGCCAGGTGGTGCAGCAGCATCTCGAGGCATTCACGAAGCAGGCCGGCCATCTCACGGTGATCGGCAGCGCCATGCTGTTCGTCACCGCCATCCTCATGCTGATGACCATCGAACGCGCCTTCAACCGCATCTGGCGCGTGCGCCAGGAGCGCAAGGGCGTGATCAGCTTCCTGCGCTACTGGGCGGTGCTCTCGCTCGGGCCGCTGCTGCTCGGCGTCGGCTTCGCGATCTCCTCCTATGTCACCTCGCTGCAGCTGTTCAGCTCGGCGGCGAGCCTCGTCAACAGCCTGCTGCCCGGCATCAAGCTGCTGACCTTCCTGTTCACGACGCTGGCGTTCACGCTGTTCTACGTTGCCGTGCCCAACTGCAAGGTGCCGCTGCGCGCCGGCCTCGCGGGCGGCATGTTCGCGGCCTTCCTGTTCGAGCTTGCCAAGCTCGGCTTCGGCGTCTTCATCGGCAGCTTCTCCTCCTATACCTTCGTGTATGGCGCCTTCGCCGCCCTGCCGGTGTTCCTGGTCTGGATCTACCTGTCCTGGAGCATCGTGCTGCTCGGCGTGGAAGTGACACGTGCACTCGCGCTCTACCGCAACAAGAGCAAGCCCTACCGGCACCCGGTGCTGGCCCTGCTCGACGTGCTGCAGCTGTTCTGGCAGCGCCAGCAGCAGGGCGCCACGGTGAGCGACATCGACGCCATGGCCGTGCTCGGTCAGCAGGAAGTCGAGATCTGGTTCGAGCTGGCACAGATCCTGGAGCGGCAGCGCATCATCCACCGCACCGATACCGGCGCCTACGTGCTCTCGCGCAACCTCGAGCACATCGATTTCCTGGATTTCTACCGCAAGCTGCCCTGGCCGCTGCCGGAGCCGGCCGACCTCGAACTGGTGCATGCGGACGATTGCTGGGTCGACGACCTGGCACCGGCCCTGCGCCGCCTCCACGAGGTCATGGAGCAGGAGCTGCGCATTCCCCTGTCGGCCATCGTGGCCGGCAAAGCCTGTGAGGAAACGGATGCAGATCGAGAACCTGACGCTGCACAG
>JAJNDL010000403.1 GCA_021156385.1 Moraxellaceae bacterium
CAAGAGCCGCCTGAATGCCCAGATCAAGGCCCTTGCCTGAATCCCGCAGCACTCATGAAAAAACCGGCAGCAGCCGGTTTTTTTATGCCTGTCATCCGGTCCGCCCGGCATGCCGGCCAGCCGGCAGATAAACCATGACCACCCCGCCCAGGATGACCGCCAGCGCCGCCAGCTCGACCGTGTCGACACTTTCCCCGCCCAGCCAGACGCCAAGCAGCACGGCCACGCCCGGGTTGACGTAGGCATAGCTGGTCGCCAGTGCCGGACGCACGTTGTCCAGCAGGTAGACATAGGCGGAAAAACCGAGGATGGCCCCCACAAACACCAGGTAGGCCAGCGACCACAGGGCTTTCGCGGTCGGCACTGCCGCGAGACTCTCGCCACGCAGCAGCGCCACCGCCAGCAGGGCCACTCCGCCGGCAAGCATTTGCGCGGCGCTCGCCATGAAACCTTTCGGCAGGTCGTGGTGCCGGCCCCAGATGGAGCCGAATGCCCAGGATACTGCCGCTCCCACAAGGAAGCCGGCAGCCGTCGGGCTGGCCGACAACTCCTTGCCGAAGTTGAGCATGACGAGCCCGGCCAGCCCCAGGAGTATGCCCAGCCATTCGCGACCATGCGCCGCCTGGCCCCAGAGATAGCCGAATCCGAGCGCGAACAGCGGCGTCACTCCCACCACCACTGCAGAGACACCGGAGCTGACTCCCCGCTCCATCGCCAGCCCCACCATGCCGTTCCCTCCGAGCAACAGCAGCACCCCTACGACGCCGGCGTTGCGCCACTGCCTGCGTGTCGGCAGCGGATGGCCGCGCCACCGGAGCCAAGCCAGCATCAGCATGCCGGCGCACAGGTAGCGGATGCCCGCCGCCAGCAGGGGCGGCATGGCCTCGATGGTGAAGCGCATGGCGAGATAGGTGGACCCCCAGATGAGGTACACGCCGAGCAGGGCAAGAAAGATCGGGGGAGTCAGCCTCACTGACGGCAGCCCCAGGTGACGGCCAGGCTGCCGTAGCGCGGCCACTGGACATCCTGCGACTGGAAGGTTCGCGTGCTGACGTTCAACCCGAGCTGCAGCGCCCAGCAGGAAAATCCGTAGCCGAAAAGCATCTGCGCCGAGGCAAGCAGCGGCTCGTGATCCACACTGGCCGGACTGTCGACCCAGGTGTTGCCGCTCAGAAAAAGATTGTGCAGCACTCCGCTCACCTGCAGCGTCCCCATCGTATAAAAGCCCAATGGCCGTCCGGCAATGATGTGGGGATACCGCCCCAGGTAATTGGGGTTAAGCCCGAACGCCGCGTCCACATCGCTGGCAAACAGGACATTTATCCCCGCCGAAGCGGATGTGAGCAAGGGACCGAGGGCAACATCCATATTGTCGAAAACGGTGAGCTCCCGGCTTCCCAGCAACGCCTTGACCAGCACCTGCTGCCGGTCATAGCGGACATTCGCCACGAACTCGTTCCGCAACTGTCCGCTCCAGCCCTTTGCCTCCCGCGCACCGATGGCCTTGTGGGCGACGTGCTGTCCCTGCTCCGCCAGCGACCAGGGCCCCACCACACCGAACTGCACACCCAGTGTCTCTGCGCGATCGCCGGACTGCACGTGATAGTTGCATCCGGCATAAAGCAGTCCGGCATAAGGCTGGTCTTCCGGATCAGGCGGGTTGGCCTGCTTGTCCAGTGGCGTCTGGATGATCTGCCCGGCTTCCCACGAATGCCGGAACTCAGAGTCGGCGTCGGTCGAAATGAGATGGGACGCGAATTTCCGGGACAGCCAGGCAAGGCCGGGACAGGCAGCCCACTGCCTGCCCCTCTCCGCCGGCACCGGATCGGAAACGTGATGAAAAGTGAAACCGTTGGTGTAATAGGCATCAGTTTCCTTGGGCGAGAAGACATCGTTGTCCCAGAGGAAGGCATTGAAGGCCGCTTGCGCCTCCAGCGACCACAACAGGCATCCTGCCAGACCCGCGCGACTGCACTTCAAGCCGCTCTCCCGGAAGAGTCATCTCCACCGGCGTCAGATCAGGACGAGATTGTCCCGGTGCATCAGCTCGGCGTCATCCACATAGCCCAGCAACGACTCGATGCGGTCCGAAGGCTGGCCCGCGATACGGCCTGCCTCGTCGGCGCTGTAGTTCACCAGGCCAACCGCCACCGTCGCCCCGGACTCGTCCACGCAGGCGACAACTTCGCCACGCTGGAAATTACCCTGCACCGATTTCACGCCGACCGGCAGCAGGCTTCGCCCACCTTGCCGAAGAGCCTGCACGGCTCCCGCATCGATCACCACGCGGCCGGCATGCTGGAGATGCGCCGCCAGCCACTGCTTGCGGGAAGCAAGCCGGTCCTGCTCCGGCAGGAGCAAAGTACCGACGCTTTCCGCCTGACGCAGGCGCACCAGGACATTTTCACCACGACCGCTGGCAATCACCGTTGCGCAACCCGAGCGTGCCGCAAGACGGGCAGCGCGCACCTTGGTTACCATGCCGCCTCGCCCCAGAACACCACCGCCGCCTGCCATGGCCAGCAAGCGCTCATCCATGGCCTGTACCTCAGGCAGCAGGACTGCATCGGGATTGTGCCGAGGATCGCGATCGAACATGCCTTCTTGGTCAGTGAGGATCACCAA
>JAJNDL010000404.1 GCA_021156385.1 Moraxellaceae bacterium
TGCCGCGGATGACTTTCGTCGTGCGTCAGAGGCCGAGGTTCTTCAGGCGGTTGGCGTGGTTGCGGAACACCGTCTTCGGATCGGTTTCGAAGAGGCTGGTGAGGCCCATCACCTGGTTCACTTCATCGAGATGGTTCATGAAGTAGTTGTCGCGGATCACGGTGCCGAGGTGGCTGGAGCAGCGGCCGACGAGACCGTCGTTGGCTTCCGGGAAGACCAGGCCCATGGCGCCCAGTGGCACGTCGACGAGGTCGAGGGCGTTGGTGAGGTGGCCGGTGCCGCTCCAGGAGAAGTAGCGCACGCCGTTGCTGCCGATGGCGGCGCCGTTGCCGCAGGTGTTGGTGGCGGCGGGCATGCCCTGCGGGAAGCGCTTGTTGAAGTCGGCCGAGCCGGCGGAAGTCAGGGACACCAGGCCGGCGATCGCATCCTGGCGGTATTCCTGGCCGGAGAGGATGTCGACCAGGCTGAAGAAGCCGTTCACGGCGCCGGTCAGGATGGGCTCGGCGAGGGGAGCAAGCACCGGGATGTCGCGTGCGCCCTGAATGAGGTCGGCGACCGGCGAGCCCAGGTTGGGGCCGCCCACGGCGGTGGCGGAAGCGATGCGGGTGGGCAGCACGCCGGCGACGTAGCGGATGGAGTGGCTGCCGTGGCTGTGGCCGACCAGGTTGACCTTGGGCGCACCGGTGATGGCCAGGATCATCTTCACCTGGGAGAGCAGCTGCTCGCCGCGGGCCTCGGAGGAGTTGAACGAGGCGACCTGGGTCACGTAGACGTTGGCGCCGGCCTTGGAGAGTTCCTGGGGGATGCCGTACCAGTAGTCCAGCGGGCCGATCCTGGAGAAGCCGGCCATGCCGTGCGCGAGCACGATGGGGTAGCGGGTCTTGGCGTAGGTGCTGGTCTCCCAGAACCAGGCGAAGACGTCTTCGGTCTGGCAGGACGTGGCGTTGCAGATCTTGTAGCTGGCGGCGCTGGCCGAGGTGCTGGCTACCATGCCAAGCAGGGCCATCAGGCCGGCGGTGACGATACGCTTCATTGCGGTGTCCTCGTTGTCGTTTTTCTCGTCCCTCCAGACTTCCGCACGAGGCGCTTGGCAGGGGACGGGTTGTTTGTTTTTTAGTCGTGTCATTACTGCACAACTTTTGGCCAACGAAGAATAGGCAGGCGCCCCGGGGACGGCTAAGGCCTAAAAAGGACAGGCGATTAACCGGAAAGGACAGCCGGTCATCCGCCGACGAGCGGCAGATTCCGCCAAAAACGGCACGATGGCTGGCGGCGCGGCCGGCGGTGGCCCAGGAGCGCCGGGCCTTTCATCCTCCGGAGCCGCCGCTCGCGCCATTTCAGTGCGGCCCCGCCGGTACCGTTCTTGTCGGCAGCGGCGGCGCTGCCGTAGTTTCAGGGACGGGCCGATGGCGGCGCGCACCGGCCACCATCGGACGACCGCAACCAGAAAAAGAGCGATCGCGCGTGCCAACGACCGCGCGTCGCCAGGCTCCGGAATCCCGCATGAGTTCGCCCGTCCCGCCCAGCCAGCAGGTGGTGTCCGCCCTCGTGGTGCAGCAATGCCTGCGCCTGGCCAAGTCGCGCGGCATTCCCACCGACCGCTTCCTGAAGGGTGCAGGCATCTCGCGCGAGCAGCTCGCCGTCGGCCATCTGCAACTGCCCTGGCTGCCCGTGGAGCAACAGCTGCACGTCGCACTCGAGGAAATGGACGATCCCCTGCTCGGCCTGCACATCTCGGCACTGATCAACATGGCCAGCCTCGGCGTGCTGGGCTATGTGGTGCAGACCAGCAGCACGCTGCGCAACCTCATCGACACCATCATTCAGTTCGACACCCTGCTCAGCAACCTGGGCCGCACCTGGCGCGGCCAGGAAGGCAACACGGCGCTGTGGGGCTGGGACTGCCACATCGGCGATGCCCTCGTCGCCCGCCACGCCGTCGACTGTGTGCTGGGCTGCTGGGCCTCGCTGCTCGCCAACCTGCTGCGCAAGCGCACGAGCTCGCCCCTGCTCGGCGTGCAGCTGCAGCACAGCGGCCCGCGCGATCCGCAGCATCTGCGCGAATACGAAGCGCACTTCGGCTGCCCGATCCAGTTCAACCAGCCGCGCTCGGCGCTGCTGCTCGTGCCGGAGACACTGGAGAGCACCCTGTCGCTGGCCGACCCCACCCTGCACAGCGCGCTCGAGGAGCATGCCCGCCTCATCCTCAACAAGCGCACCGCCACCGGCGGCGTCGCCCTGCTCGACCAGGTGCGCGGCGCCGTGCGCGGCCAGCTCGCCCGGCATGTGACGCCGACGCGCGAGGACGTGGCCGAGGAGCTGGGCATGAGCGGGCGCACCCTGCACCGCAAGCTGCAGGACGCCGGCACCAGCTTCCGCGACATTCTCGACGCGCTCCGCTTCGAGCTGGCGCAGGACTACCTGCGCGAGCCCGCGCTGACGGTGGAGGCGGTGGCGCAGCAGCTCGGCTTCCAGGAAAGCCAGTCCTTCATCCGCTGGTTCCGCCAGCTCGCCGGCACCACGCCCGGTGATTTCCGCCAGCAGGCGCAGAAGGCCGCGCCCCCCGGCTGAGCGCCGGCCGTCGACCTTGCCCGCGCGTGACTGCCACTGCCGGTTGCGCGGCGTATCCGGCCGCCTGTCCTGCCGGGGCGTCACAAAGGCACAGGCCTGCCCTACCGTCCCGGTTCTGGAAGACGCGCCGGTTTCCCTGGGCGTCCCGCCTTTATCCCGACCGGACAACGAGGCTCTCGTCATGCAGCGGACGCACCGCGGTTTCACCCTGATCGAACTCATGATCGTCGTGGCGATCATCGGCATCCTCGCCGCCGTCGCCATTCCCGCCTACCAGGACTACACCGTGCGCTCCAAGGTCGCCGAAGGCCTGACCCTGGCGGCCGGCGTCAAGGCCACCCTCGCGGAGACCCGTCTCTCGATCGGCACGTGGCGCGGTGGCGGCAACGCGGCCTACGGCCTGCCCTCGCAGTTCAGCATCACCGGCAACAACGTGCGCTCGATCGAGATCCTGGCCGGCCCCACCGACCATATCGGCATCACCTACACCGGCGACGCCGCGCTCCAGGGCAAGCGCCTCTACATCATTCCCGCCGTCACCGCGGGCGGCATCACCTGGACCTGCAGCTCCTCCGAGCTCGAGGCCAAGTACCTGCCGGCCAGCTGCCGCTGAGTACGGGAAGCGGCTGACATGAACACGCGGCACAAGGGATTCACGCTGATCGAGCTGATGATCGTGGTGGCCATCATCGGCATCCTCGCGGCCGTGGCGATCCCCGCTTACCAGGACTACGTCGTGCGCAGCAAGGTCGCCGAGGGCCTCTCGCTTGTCGCCGGCGTCAAGGCGGCCGTGACGGAAACGCGGCTCTCGGTCGGCACCTGGATGGGCAGCGGCCCGCTGAGCGACAGTGATCCCGGCTACAACCCGTTGTACGGCCTGCCCGGCGACGGCTCCATCGTCGGCAACAACGTGCGTTCGATCTCCGTGCGCGAGAACGGCATCATCGGCGTCGAATTCACCGGCGATCCCGAGATCCACCGCAAGCGCATCGCGCTGATTCCGACCGTGACGGCAGGCGGCGTGAAGTGGGACTGCACCTACACCGCCTTTCCGCAGGCGCTCGAAGCCAAGTACCGGCCGGCCAACTGCCGTCCCTGAGCCCGGGAGGAAACA
Source organism: Moraxellaceae bacterium (assembly GCA_021156385.1). Classification (GTDB taxonomy): domain Bacteria; phylum Pseudomonadota; class Gammaproteobacteria; order Pseudomonadales; family Moraxellaceae; genus UBA2031. Next base: position 3,686 of record JAJNDL010000404.1, read on the forward strand.
TGAAGATCCGGCAACGCGGTTT
>JAJNDL010000022.1 GCA_021156385.1 Moraxellaceae bacterium
CGGATGTATTCAACATCCTGCTGCAGGTGCTGGAAGACGGCCGCCTTACCGACGGCCAGGGCCGCACCGTGGACTTCCGCAACACGGTGATCGTCATGACCTCCAACCTGGGTTCGGACATCATCCAGACCATGGCGGGCGAAGCGCAGTACGAAGCCATGAAAGCGGCCGTGCTCGATGTGGTGGGGCGGCATTTCCGGCCCGAATTCATCAACCGCATCGACGAGGTCGTGGTCTTCCATCCGCTGGGCGAGGGCCAGATCCGCGGTATCGCGGAGATCCAGCTGGAGCGGCTGCGCGCCCGCCTGGCCGAGCGCGAGTTGCGCCTGGAGGTCACCGATGCCGCCATGGTGCGCCTGGTGGCTGCCGGCTACGACCCCGTCTATGGGGCCCGCCCGCTCAAGCGTGCCATCCAGGCCGCCATCGAGAATCCGCTGGCGCAGCGGCTGCTGGCGGGCGACTTCGTGTCGGGCGACACCATCCTCGTCGATGAGGAGCACGGCGTACTCGTCTTCCACAAGAAGCTGTTCCATTGAAGACCCGATGCAGCAAAAAAGCCCGGTTCGCCGGGCTTTTTGTTATGTTCAGGGGCAATGTGGAACGACCGGAGACGAACATGAGCATTCGCCTGCACAAGGCACCGGTGGGACGGCTGGCCCAGACCATCGAGAGCGATCCGCACACGCTGCTGACCGATGCCTCCCAGGCCGAAGGTGGCGACGGCCTGGCGCCCGATCCGCATGCCCTGCTGGATGCCGCGCTGGGTGCCTGCACCGCGCTGACCCTGAAACTCTATGCGGCGCGCAAGGGCTGGCCGCTGGAGAATGCCGATGTCGTCATCACCCACGAGGAGGCTCCCGGGCATTACCGGCTGCATCGCCAGTTGACGCTGCACGGCGAACTGTCGGCGGAGCAGCGCGCGCGCCTGCTCGAGATCGCCGGCAAATGCCCGATCCACCGTGTCCTGACGGGGGAGATCAGCATAGACACCGCACTGGCCTGAGCCGGTGCCGGGGCGTTCCGCCCCTGCTATGATGCGGCCCTTTGCCGACGCCAGGGTCGGCTCCGGACAGTACGGCAGAGGCCGAAGGCTGGCGTGACCAAGTGAACAAGGCAGTGGTCCCTCTTCTTCTAAGCGACCTGGCGCGCAATCTCTGGGCCGCCTGCCACCTGCTCGTCTTCCGCCGCAGCGCGTTGCGCTGGCTGGCACCCACTCCTGGCAACTTCCTTCTTCTGCTGGCACTGAGCCTGGCGGTCAGCTTCCTGTTCGACTTCGTGAGCGAAGGCTGGCCGGGGCAGTGGTCGCCGGCCGGTGTCGCGGTGTACGTGCTCCCCGCCTTCGTGCTGCTGGTGTTCGGCCAGATCCTGGCAACCCGGCATGGCCTGTGGCGGCTGGGACTGGCCCCCGCCAGTGTCTGGCTGGCGGCCGACGCGCTGCTCGGGCTTGCGCAGTCCCTCCTGCTTTTTGCCGGCGATCACAACCTGGTGCCACAGGGCATCGCCGGCTATATCCCGCTGCTGTACACGGTACTCTATGCCTGGCCCATCCTGGCGGTGGTGTTCGTTTTCACGCGGGCGCTCACTTGGCCGTGGTGGGAGAGGGGAGTGGCCTTCGCCGTGCTGCTCGGGGTGTTCGCGGCCTGGATCCTGACCTTCAGTGACGAGCGCCTGTGGTATTCCACGGCGCCGGAGGAAACCCTGCCGTCGACCTCCCGCCTGGTGGAGGAGGAGGTCTGGTACGCGCAGCCCCGGCTTCTGGAGCGTGCCCTGGCGGGTGTGCAGCAGGAGCGCTCCGATCGCGTGGACTGGTATTTCATCGGGGTGGGCGGCGCCTTCTACCAGAACGTGTTTCGACACGAGACCGAAACCGTACGTGCCCTCTTCGATACCCGCTTCGGAACGTCGGGACGCTCGCTGGTGCTGATCAACAACGACGAGACGGTGATGCGTCAGCCCATCGCCACGCGGGAAAGCATCCTCCGCGCGCTCAAGACGGTGGCGGGGCGCATGGATCGCGAAAAGGATGTGCTGTTCCTTTTCCTCACCTCGCATGGCAGCGAGGATCACCAGATCGAGCTCAGCTACTGGCCCCTGGAACTGGCCGGCATAACGCCCGAGTGGCTGCGCCAGGCGCTCGACGAGAGCGGTATCCGGCGGCGCGTGATCGTGCTCTCGGCCTGCTATTCCGGAGGTTTCATTCCGGTGCTGAAGACGCCGGACACGCTGGTCATCACGGCGGCGGATACGGAGCGGACTTCCTTCGGATGTCTCGACGATGCCGAACTGACCTATTTCGGCCGTGCCTTCTTCGACGAAGCCATGCGCCGCAAGCACAGCCTCGAGGCCAGTTTCGAGACCGCGCTGCTGGCCATCCGCGAGCGTGAGCAGGCGGAAGGCTTCGAGTCCTCCGAGCCGCAGTGGTGGATCGGCGAGCGCATGGCGACCGAACTGCCGGCACTCGAGCGGAGCCTGTTTCCGGAGCAACGCTGAGCGCTGCCGGAAAATGACAAGGCCGCCAGTTGGCGGCCTTGCTGTCTGTAGCGTGGCGGTGGCTGCCTCAGTTGCAGAAGGCCTGCCTCTGGCGCTGGAGATCGTCGATCTTGGCGGTCTTTTCCTCCTCGCTCAGGACACGGGTGCTGCCGCCTTCTTCCGTGATCTTGATGCGCCCGTGCTGGTTCATGGTCTCCAGGTACTGATCGAGCTCCTTGCATTTCTCGGCATAGCGTCCTGCTCCGGGCTTGGATTCGGCGGTCTGGGCCGTCTCCTTGCTGCTGTCCTTAGCGGGCTTGTCGGCGGACTGGCCTTTCTTGTCGCCCGCTTTCTGGGCATCGGCCTTGCCGGCGTTGGGAGTCGGCTGAGCCTGGGCGCCGGAAGGCAGCCGGGTCGGCACCTTTACCTTCGTGGCATTGCTGGTCGATTCGGGAGGCGGGGATTCGGAGTAATGGGTAACGCCCTTCTCGTCGGTCCACTTGTAGAAATTGGCTGAGGCCAGGGCGGCGGGCGAGCCCAGCGTCAGGGCCAGGCAGGCAAGCAGGGTTTTTGTCGTTTTCATTATTTGAAATACCGCAGAAGCAATGTGTTCCCGACTATAGCGAGGAGCGCCGTGCTTGGTAAGGCCGGATGGCAAAGGCCGCGCGCAGCTTGACATTTTCGGGGGCTGCCGAAAAAATCGCCGGCTTCGATGTGGATGTCAGCGGGGTGGTCACCCTCCACCATGCTGACGCCAGGGTGAAAGCCCTGCCCGGAACGGCCAACCGCCGCGTCCGTCCCCGCCTGTAAAGCATCGCCCCCTGCAAGCCGCGGCGATGTCTGCGCCACCGAACCCGGTGTGTGCGGCAGGCCTGGCAGACCCCATCATGCGCCGGAAGGCGCACCTCCTCGTGCTAGAATGCGCGGCCCCGCGCCCGGCCCAGTCCCGGCGCGGCCTTGCGCTTTTTCAAGGGTGAATCCGTGGAACAGTTATCTGGTGGTGAAATGCTCATCCGTGCCCTCGCCGATGAAGGCGTGGAGTACGTGTTCGGCTATCCCGGTGGTGCCGTCCTTCATATTTATGACGCCATCTTTAAACAGGACAAGGTCAAGCACATCCTCGTCCGCCACGAGCAGGCTGCCGGTCATGCCGCCGACGGCTATGCCCGTGCCACCGGCAAGACCGGTGTCGTGCTCGTTACATCCGGCCCTGGCGCGACCAATACCGTCACGCCCATCGCCACGGCCTATATGGACTCCATTCCCATGGTGATCATCTCCGGCCAGGTACCCTCGCACCTGATCGGCGAAGATGCCTTCCAGGAAACCGACATGGTCGGTGTGTCGCGCCCCATCGTTAAGCACAGCTTCCAGGTGCGCAAGGCGGAAGACATCCCGGTCATGGTGAAGAAGGCTTTCTATATTGCCAGCACCGGTCGTCCCGGCCCCGTGGTGGTTGATATTCCCAAAGACTGTACGCTGCCGACCGAGAAGTTCCCGTACGAGTACCCGTCCAAGGTCAAGCTGCGCTCCTACAACCCGCCGGGTCGTGGTCATGCCGGCCAGATCAAGAAGGCGGTGGACGAGCTCGTGGCCGCCAAGCGTCCGGTGATCTATGCCGGCGGTGGCGTAGTGCAGGGCAATGCCTCGGCGCAGCTCACCGAGCTGGCGCGCAAGCTGAACTATCCGGTAACCAACACGCTGATGGGGCTTGGCGCCTTCCCGGGCTCCGATCGCCAGTTCATCGGCATGCTCGGCATGCATGGCACGTACGAAGCCAACATGGTCATGCACCACAGCGACCTCATCCTCGCCGTCGGCGCACGCTTCGACGATCGCGTCACCAACAACGTCAAAAAGTTCTGCCCGAACGCGCGCATCATCCACATCGATATCGACCCTGCCTCGATCTCGAAGACGATCATGGCCGACATCCCCATCGTGGGCGCGGTCGAGCCGGTGCTGACGGAAATGCTGGCGCAGCTGCCGCAGTCTGCAAAGCCCGATGCGGCAGCCCTCGACAGCTGGTGGAAGCAGATCGAGGAGTGGCGCGGCTATCACGGCCTGCGCTACGAGGCGCCCCAGCCAGGCGAGATGAAGCCGCAGCAGGTCGTGGAAATGCTCTACAAGGTCACCGACGGCAAGGCCATCGTTACTTCCGACGTCGGCCAGCACCAGATGTTTGCGGCGCTCTACTACAAGTACGACCGCCCGCGGCAGTGGATCAACTCGGGCGGCCTGGGCACCATGGGTTTCGGCCTGCCGGCTGCCATGGGTGCGCTCTTTGCCTTCCCGAACGAGACCGTGGTCTGCGTGACGGGCGAAGCCTCCATCCAGATGAACATCCAGGAGCTCTCCACCTGCCTGCAGTACGGCTTGCCGGTGAAGATCCTGAACATCAACAACCGCTCGCTCGGCATGGTGAAGCAGTGGCAGGACATGCAGTACGAGGGCCGTCACTCGCATTCCTACATGGAATCGCTGCCCGACTTCGTGAAGCTGGCAGAAGCCTATGGTCACGTCGGCATGAAGATTACCGACCCGGCGAAGCTGGAAAGCGGCATGCGTGAGGCCATGGCCATGAAGGATCGCCTGGTGTTCATCGATGTGTATGTGGACCCCTCCGAGCATGTGTATCCGATGCAGCTCGCCGGTGGATCCATGCGCGACATGTGGCTGTCGAAGTCGGAGCGTACGTAATCATGCGCCGTATCATTTCTGTCCTGATGGAAAACGAACCCGGCGCGCTGTCCCGTCTCGTGGGCCTGTTCTCGCAGCGCGGCTACAACATCGATTCGCTGACTGTGGCTCCGACCGACGACCCCACGCTGTCGCGCCTGACGCTCACCACCTTCGGTGACGAGCAAAAGATCGAGCAGGTCACCAAGCAGCTGAACAAGCTGGTGGAAGTAGTGAAGGTGGTCGACCTCACCGAGGGTGGCCACATCGAGCGCGAGCTCATGCTGGTCAAGGTCAAGGCTACTGGTGCGGCTCGTGCAGAAATCAAACGCACTGCCGACATCTTCCGCGGCCAGATCGTCGACGTGACGCCGAGCATCTACACCATCCAGCTCACGGGCACGACCGACAAGCTGGACGCCTTCATCCAGGCACTGAGTGAAAACTCCATCCTGGAAGTGGTGCGTACCGGCGTCTGCGGCATTGCCCGCGGCGAAAAAGTCCTGAGTGTTTAACCCCTTCCCCGGCCTTTTTTCCTTCTCGTGTCGAGAGGGTGGGTGAGGGGAAACATCGCAAGCGTTCTGCCACAAGCGGAACTGGAGAAAGAGGAAACATCATGCACGTGTACTATGACAAAGACGCTGACCTTTCCATCGTCCGTGGCAAGAAGGTCGCCATCATCGGTTACGGCTCGCAGGGCCATGCCCATGCACAGAACCTGCGCGACTCCGGCGTCGATGTCACCGTCGGCCTGCGCAAGGGCGGAGCCTCCTGGGCCAAGGTCGAGGGCGCCGGCATCAAGGTCGCCGAAGTCAACGACGCCGTGAAGGGCGCCGACCTCGTCATGATCCTGCTGCCGGACGAGAACATCCCCGAGGTCTACAAGAACAACGTCGAGCCCAACATCAAGCAGGGTGCGACGCTGGCCTTCGCCCACGGCTTCAACGTGCATTACAACCAGGTTGTGCCGCGTGCCGACCTCGATGTGATCATGATCGCCCCCAAGGGCCCTGGCCACACCGTGCGCTCTGAATACCTCAAGGGTGGCGGCGTGCCGACCCTGATCGCCGTGTATCAGGACAAGTCCGGGAACGCGAAGCAGATCGCCCTGTCCTACGCCGCTGCCAATGGCGGCACCAAGGGTGGCGTGATCGAGACCAACTTCCGCGAAGAGACCGAAACCGACCTGTTCGGCGAGCAGGCCGTGCTCTGCGGCGGCGCCGTCGAGCTGGTGAAGATGGGCTTCGAGACCCTGACCGAAGCCGGCTACGCTCCGGAAATGGCTTACTTCGAGTGCCTGCACGAGCTCAAGCTGATTGTCGACCTCATGTATGAGGGCGGTATCGCCAACATGAACTACTCCATCTCCAACAACGCGGAGTACGGCGAGTACGTGACTGGCCAGCGAGTGATCTCCGACCAGGCCCGCGAAGCCATGCGCGAATGCCTGCGTAACATCCAGAGCGGCGAATACGCCAAGCGCTTCATCCTGGAGGGACGCACCAACTATCCCGAGATGACCGCTCGCCGCCGCCTGAACGCCGAGCACCCCATCGAGGTGGTCGGAGCCAAGCTGCGTGCCATGATGCCCTGGATTGCCAAGAACAAGCTGGTCGACCAGAGCAAGAACTGATCCGTATCCGCCCCAGGGCGGCTGCAGTCGAGTACGGAACGCGGCCTTGGGCCGCGTTCTTCTTTTCTGAGGCCCTGCAGCTCCGGCCGGCCAATGGTCAAGCCGGCCCCGTCTGACTATCATGCGGGTACCTGCAGGCCTAGAGGGCTGATGATGCAAACACCGCAACACGACAAGGATTCCGAACAGGAAGACTATGAGGGAATCACCTTCGAGGTTGTCGAAGATGAGAGGGATGAGGGGGGCAGATGGGTGCGTAACAAGGGCATCTACCTTCTGCCGAACCTGTTCACGACTGCGGCCCTGTTTTCAGGTTTCTACGCCATCATCGCGGCCATGAACGGGCGGTTTGAGCCCGCCGCCGTGGCGATCTTCGTGGCGGCCCTCTTTGACGGCATGGACGGTCGCGTTGCACGCATGACCAATACGCAAAGCGCATTCGGAGCGGAATACGACTCTCTTTCCGACATGGTTTCTTTTGGCGTAGCGCCGGCACTGGTGGTTTTCAGCTGGAGCCTTCAGTCTCTTGGCAAGATGGGCTGGATTTGTGCGTTCATTTACGCCGTTGCCGCTGCCTTCCGCCTAGCCCGATTCAATGTCCAGCTTGATGTTGTAGACAAGCGGTATTTCATCGGGCTTCCAAGCCCTCTTGCGGCGGCGATTATCGCGAGCATGGTCTGGGCTGGTTTCGATAACCGCATTGCTGGGCGAGAGCATGAGCTGGCAATCGCTGTTGCAGGGATTACTGTGGCAACCGCCTTCCTGATGGTCAGTAATTTCAGGTATTACAGCTTCAAGGAGCTGGATCGCTCACGCGTGCCTTTCGCGGTAATGCTGCCGATCGTGTTGGTGTTCGGTATCGTCAATTACGATTTGCCGATTGGACTGCTGACGGTTTCCCTCGTATATGCCCTCTCTGGTCCGGTTGCCACTGTCTGGAATCGCCGCAAGGCAGCGGGAGCCTCGCCCACTCCAAGCTGATCCTGAATTGTTGAGGTGCCGTTGTGCTGATACTCAATCGTTCTGCAAGTGAACCGCGCACTAGCGAAATTACTTCTGAAACGGTGTATCGCCAGCGGCGGGAGCTTTTGAAAGCCGCAGGCCTTTTCGGGGCAGCGGCTTTTTTTTCGCCGCTGCTCCATGCCGCACCAGCCGCATTTCAGTCTGTGCCGGACAGGAAAAATGTGCCGGGCTTCCTTCGGGAAAAGCTCACCGCACGCAAGGGGGGGCAGAATGCGACCGGGGAGGTGTTGACGCCATTCGAGGTTGTCAGCACTTACAACAACTTTTACGAGTTCGGTCTCGAGAAAAGCGATCCGGCCGAGAATGCAGGTTCACTGCGCATGGAGCCTTGGTCTGTCCGGGTTGAGGGGCTGTGCGAGGCGCCTGGCCTTTACACCTTGGAGGATATCCTCAAGCCGCACGTGCTGGAGGATCGGATCTATAGATTCCGCTGTGTCGAGGCGTGGTCCATGGTGGTGCCCTGGCAAGGCTTCCCCTTGCGCGACCTTTTACGACGCTTTCGCCCTTCTACAGGAGCGCGATACGTAGAGTTCACGACATTGAAGGATCCGGCACAAATGCCTGGTCAGAGAACTGAAAGCTTGCCCTGGCCATACGTGGAAGGGTTGCGGATTGATGAGGCAATACATCCTTTGACAATCATGGCTGTCGGCGTTTACGGGCGGTCATTGCCGCCACAGAACGGCGCACCGCTAAGGCTGATCGTGCCCTGGAAATATGGCTTCAAGAGTGCAAAGTCGATTGTCCGGATTCGCTTTCTTGCCGGGCAGCCCTCCACAACATGGTCCAAGCTTGCCCCGGCCGAGTATGGGTTTTATGCGAATGTAAATCCGGCGGTGGACCATCCACGGTGGACGCAGCGTCGAGAAAGGCGTCTTCCTGGAACCCTGTTCAGTCCCAACTGGAGGGAGACCATGCAATTTAACGGGTATGGACCTGAGGTTGCTGGCTTGTACCGCGGCATGAACCTCAATCGGCACTTCTAATGAGGGACTCTAGTCCGGACTGGATTGCCAGAAGCAAGCTGGTGCTTTTCCCTCTCTTCCTTTGCCCGTTGTTCTGGCTCATGTGGTCGGGCTTTGGCGGAAGGCTTGGTCCTGATCCCGCAAAGACATTTGTAAATCAAAACGGGCTATGGGCATTCCGCTTTCTTCTGCTCTGCTTGGCGATGACCCCGTTGCGGTATTTGACCCGGCGAAGCTTTTGGGGCCGATATCGGCGAATGCTTGGGCTTTTTGCCTTCTTTTATGCATGTGTCCATGTGATCAGCTATGTCTTTTTACTGTTTGGAGGCAGGTGGAGCGAGATAGTGGTCGAGTTAGCGAAAAGACCCTACATCATGGTGGGGGCGACGGCTTTCCTGATGCTTATACCTCTTGCCATTACCTCAACTCGCGGTTGGCAACGAAAAATGGGGAGGGGCTGGGTCAGATTGCATACCTTGATATATCCGGCAGCTTTTCTGGTGCTCCTCCATTTCTTATGGGTGAAAAAGCTTGGTCTGGAGGCAATATGGCCCTATGCATTGCTTCTGGTTTTGCTTATTGGCGTGCGAGTTTGGAAGCGATACATGCTTTCACTATCAAAAGTTTAATTTTTTTCAGATGCGTGGTTGACGCATGCCGTTAAGTCCCTATAATGCGCCCTCCCAACGCGATGGACTCTTTCAGAAGGCGCTGCTAAAGCCCTGAAAGAAAAGAGAAAAAAGTGTTGACACTAAGGTGAGGGGTTGTAGAATGCGCCCCTCTCGAGTGAGAGGCCCGGATGGCGAGTTCGGGTGTGATCTTTAACAGTTTGACACTTGTGTGGATTCTTGCTGGGGTAGGCATCGGAAGATGAATATCGAAGCAAGAAAACTCGCAAAGTCATTTGAGCGTTTTCTTGTAATTCGAGCCAAGATTTGTGCCCTTAAGGCACTGACAAACTTAACTGAAGAGTTTGATCATGGCTCAGATTGAACGCTGGCGGCAGGCCTAACACATGCAAGTCGAGCGGGGACTTCGGTCCTAGCGGCGAACGGGTGAGGAATGCTTGGGAATCTGCCTGGTAGTGGGGGATAACGTTCCGAAAGGAACGCTAATACCGCATACGTCCTACGGGAGAA
>JAJNDL010000023.1 GCA_021156385.1 Moraxellaceae bacterium
GGCAAGACGTGACCCGCACCCCACCTGGGTCGTGGCCAGCAGCATGGACATTCCGCTGGAGGACGGCAGCGCCGATGCGCTGGTCTCGATCTTCAGCCCCCTTGCCGCACAGGAAGCCGCACGCATCCTGAAGCCCGGCAGCCATCTGCTTGTCGCGGCGCCGGGCGAGAAGCATCTCTGGGAATTGCGTGAAGCGCTTTATCCGGAGGTGCGTGCGCACCAGGCGGAGAAATGGCGGGAGGAGCTGCAGGAGGAGTTCGGCTTTCATGCCGAGGTGCAAGTGGGCTTTCGCGTCGACCTGCCGGACAACGCCAGCGTCAATCACCTGCTGAAGATGACGCCACACTACTGGCGCGCCGCGCGGGAGCGGCGTGCCGCGGTGGAGGCGCTGCCGTTTTTCTCGACGCAGGCCGACTTCCGCATTCTCGTCTTCACGCGGCACTAGGAATCCGCATTCCGCGCGCAGTCAACCGCATGTGGCCGGACATGCTCGGTTGCGGGCTCACCACATCAGGTCATCGGGAATCTGGTAGGCGGCATAGGGATCGTCCGGGTCGGCCGCAGCCTCGGCGGCACGCGTATTCAGCAGCACGACCGCGGCAATATCGCGCTGGCGGATCTTCTCGGCGACAACGGTCGGCACCAGCTCATAGCCCTCGCCGAGGCGCACGATGCCCACCTGCCCCTTCACCAGCTGCGACTGCTGCGCCGCCGTCACGTACAGTTTCTTGACCTTTTTCTCGTCGGTGAACTGATAGGCCACTTCGCCGCCGCTGCGTGCGATGCGATGGCGTTCGATGAGCTGGCGGATCTGCGCCGCCAGTTCGCGACGCTGCTTTTCTTCCTGCTGCGCGCGATTCATTTCACGGTCGCGTTCTGCCTTCTCCGCCTGCGCTTTCTGCGCGAGCTGCTGCGCGGTCTCGGCATTCGGGTCTTTCGCCTGCTGGCGTTTCTCGTGCTCGGCCTTGCGCGCTTTCTTGGCGTCGGCCAGGCCGGCCTTCATCAACTGGTCTTTCAGGGACATGCTGCGGTCCTGCTCGAATCTGCCGGTCCGGGGACCGTTATTTCACCAGGCGGATGCCGCCCGACTCGATGACGATGCGGCGTGCCTTGAACAGCCCGCCTATCGCCTGCTTGAACACTTTCTTGCTGACGCCGAAGAGCTTGTAGATCAGCTCGGGCGTCGTCTTGTCGCCGATCGCCATGAAGCCGCCTTCGGCCGCCAGGCGATCGAGGATCTTCTGCGCCACGGGATCGATGCGCGCCGGCCCCGGCGGCTGCAGCGAGATGTTCAGGCGACGGTCGCTGCGCAGCGCCTTGATCCAGCCGTCGCGGCACTCGCCCATGCGCACCGTGCCGAACAGCTCGTTGTTGTGTACGAGGCCCCAGTACTGGTCGTTCACCACCACGCGCACGCCGAGCTCGGTGCGGTTGGCGACGACGATGCGGACCTGGTCGCCCTCGTTGAAGCCGCCGGCCTCGCTTTCCATGAATTCGTCGAGGCGCGCCGACGCCGCGATGCGGCCGCTCTCGTCCTGGAACACGATCACCAGCACGAAACGTCCGGGCTCCAGCGTGTTGCGCAGCTCGCGCGGGATTTCGTTGTAGGGCAGCAGCAGGTCCTTGGGCAGTCCCCAGTCGAGGAAGACGCCGGCGTCGTTGAGCGAGACGATGTCCAGCGCCGCCACCTCGCCGACCTGCGCCTTCGGACGCTGCAGCGTCGCCACCGGCCGGTCCTCACTGTCGAGATAGACGAAGACCTCGAGTTCGTCGCCAACTTTGCAATCCTGCGGCACCTGGGCTCCCGGCAGCAACACTTCCTGCGGCGAATCCGGCGCACCGAGAAAGGCGCCGGGGCCGGCGAGGCGCAATATACGCAGGGAATTCAGGCTGCCGACAAGGATCATGGGGCGGAGGTTTCCGGTACGGGGAAGAATGTGGCGAGTATAGGGGCGAGGAGCGGCAGCGTCAGGCGTTCAGTGCGGCAGGCCGGACTGCAGGCGGCCCACGGTCTCGGGCGGCATCTCGAAACCCGCCAGCGTGCCAGGGTTCATGACGATGCCGAAGCCCGGGCGCACCAGGCGCAGCAGCCAGGCGAATTCCACCCATACGCCATGAGCGAATTGTGGAAACGTGGCCGTCATCGAGATTGCGCGTTCCGGCGCCGTGAAGATGGCCAGCACTGGCAGGCCCTGCGGATTGTTCAGCACCAGCGGCGCGGCTTTATCGTCGCGCGCCTCCTCCGGCCCGGGATCACGATCGAGGAGGATGAAGACCTGCTCACCGACCAGGCGCGCCAGCAGGTCGGCCAGCGACAGTTCGCCACCCTGCAGGGCCAGCAGGCCGCATTCGAGATCATTGAGGGGAGAGAATCGCGTCGAGGTCATGCGCTTTCCGCCGGATCCACGTTGCTGGGGCGCTGCACGGCGGCCGTCACCGCGGAGAAATGGCGCCCTGGAGACGATTTGAACGTCCGACCTGCCCCTTAGGAGGGGGCTGCTCTATCCAGCTGAGCTACCAGGGCACGGCCGCCTGCGCGGCCCGGCGGATTCTCGCCGCGGCCGGGACCTACAGCAAGCCCCGGCCACCGCCTTCCCCAAAAAACAGGGCCCGGTTCGCTGCCGGGCCCTGCTACCGCACACGCAACACACTTGCTCTTCAGTTGCTGCACAACACTCAGTTGAACACGGAGTCGCTGGAGAGACCCTGTCCTTCCAGCAGCTCGCGCAGGCGACGCAGGCCGTCGACCTGGATCTGCCGCACGCGCTCGCGGGTGAGGCCGATTTCCTCGCCCACCTCCTCCAGCGTGGCGACTTCATGCCCGCGCAGGCCGAAGCGGCGCGCGAGCACCTCGCGCTGCTTCTCGGGCAGTTCGTCCAGCCAGAGATCGAGATTGACGCGCATGTCCTCGTCCTGCACCTGCGTGGCGGGATCGGGGATGGTCATGTCGGCCAGCGTTTCCGCCAGCGTCTTTTCCGAATCGCCGGCCACCGGCGCGTCGATGGAGCTGACGCGTTCGTTGAGGCCGAGCATGCGCTGCACGTCCTCGACCGGCCGATCGAGCAGGCGCGCGATTTCCTCCGCGGAGGGCTCGTGGTCCAGCTTGTGGCTGAGCTCGCGCGCGGCGCGCAGGTAGACATTGAGTTCCTTCACCACGTGGATGGGCAGGCGCACGGTACGCGTCTGGTTCATCAGCGCGCGCTCCATGGTCTGGCGGATCCACCAGGTGGCATAAGTGGAGAAGCGGAAGCCGCGTTCGGGATCGAATTTCTCGACGGCGTGGATAAGGCCGAGATTGCCCTCCTCGATGAGGTCGAGCAGCGACAGTCCGCGATTGACATAGCGCCGCGCGATTTTCACGACCAGGCGCAGGTTGCTTTCGATCATGCGCTTGCGCGCACTCTCGATCCCCTGGCGGGCCCGGCGCGCGTAATAGACTTCTTCCTCCGCAGACAGCAGTGGCGAGAAGCCGATTTCATTCAGGTAGAGCTGGGTCGCATCCAGAGTGGATTGCAGATTACCGTTCCGCGTGCCACGGGTGGACTTGGGAGAAGCTGCTTGCAGAGCCTGCTGGGACAGGCCGCTTTCCTTCTTGCTTTCCATTATCAATCCCTCGTGCGTGGTCTGTGCCTGGTCAGGCGGACCGGCCCGCCCGGAGGGCGGCCCTTTTAGTCGCGTGCGGGCAGAAACCGCAGCGGGTCCACGGGTTTGCCGCGTTCACGGATCTCGAAGTGCAGCTTGTCGCGATCTGCGCCGCTGGCGCCCATCTCGGCAATCACCTGACCAAGCTTGACTCGCTCGCCCTCGCTGACCAGAAACCGGTCGTTGTGGGCATAAGCGCTGATGTAATTTTCATCATGCCGGATGATGAGCAGCCGACCATATCCGACCAGGCCGGAGCCTGCGTATACCACCATGCCGGAAGCGGCTGCACGAACAGAATCCCCCCGCTTCCCTGCGATGTCCAGCCCCTTTCCGGTAACACCTTTGCTACCGAACCCGCCAAGTACCAAGCCACTGGCCGGCCATTCCCATACGAGAGAATTAGTTACGCCCGAACTGGTACGTGAGTCCGAATCGACCGGCAGGACAGGTGTAGTCGACTTCGCGACAGGCGTTCGTCGTAAGTCACTTTCCTTACCAGAGGCGGAGACTTTCGCTGCTGGCTTTGGCCCCTGCTTCACGGCAGGAAGACGTACCGGTGGCGCGGCCTTGCCGCTGAGGCGCAGGCGCTGGCCCGGCCGGATGGTGAAGCTGCTGTCGAGGTTGTTGAGTGTGGCCAGTTCGCGATAGTCGCGCTCGTAGCGCATGGCAATGGAGTACAAGGTCTCGCCCGCCGAGACGACATGTACGGCCTTGGCTGGCCCGGTAAGTGAGCGCTCTACCACAGCAGGTGGTTTACGGCTGGCACAGGCGGTCAGCAGCAGTACCAGGAGCGTGCCGGCAAGCAGCCAGCCGGCCCGGGGGAAGCCGCGCGGCGTGGAGCGGCTCAGAGCACGCCCCCGAGCATGGGCACGAAACGGACCTGCTCCAGCACTTTGGTCTCATGGCTGTCGCCATGCCGGGTGATGAGCAGGAGGTCCTGGACTTCGCCGCCGCCGACCGGAATCACCAGGCGTCCGCCTTCGGCGAGCTGGGCGATCAGGGCCTTGGGAATGCCGAGCGGCGCGGCACAGGCAATGATGCCGTCGAAGCCGGCCTCGTCGGGCCAGCCCAGCCCGCCATCCGTATGGCGCAGCCTGACATTGTGCAATTTTAGTAACTGCAGGCGCTGGCGTGCCTTTTCCTGCAGGGCCCTGATGCGCTCCACCGAATAGACCTGGCCGACGAGCTGGGCCAGCACGGCCGTCTGGTAGCCGGAGCCGGTGCCGATCTCCAGCACCTTCTTCAGCGGGCCGTCGGCGAGCAGTACTTCCGTCATGCGCGCGACGATATAGGGCTGCGAGAGCGTCTGGCCGTGGCCGATGGGCAGCGAGGTGTCCTCATAGGCACGGTGCGCCAAGGCCTCGTCGAGGAAAATGTGGCGCGGCGTGCGCCGCATCACGTCGATCACGGAGAGATCGGTGATGCCCTGCTCGAGCAGGCGGTTCACCATGCGTTCGCGCGTGCGCGCGGAAGTCATGCCGGAGCCGTGCAGATCGGTTGGTGTCATCGCGGTGTCACTTCCAGAACCCGGGCGGGATTGTGGCTTCAGTCGCGCATGCGCAAAAGACTGTTCCGGCGCTTTTCATGCTCATACGTCCTTCAACCAGCGCGCCACGTCCTGCAACGCGTCGTGCCGCGTCAGGTCGGTCTGCAGCGGTGTCACGCTGACATAGCCTTCGCTGATCGCGCGGAAGTCGGTGCCTTCGCCGGCATCGGCCGGCTCGCCGGCGATGCCGATCCAGTACGCCGAACGGCCGCGCGGGTCCTCCAGCTTCAGCACATCCTTGGCGCGGCCGCGATGACCGAGGCGTGCCACGCGAAAACCGCGGATATCTTCAGGCGGCAGGTCGGGAACGTTGACGTTGAGGATGGTGCGGTTGGGCAGTTGCAGATGCCGCCAGTTCTCGATCAGGCGCACCACCAGGACGGCGGCGGCACGATAGGCGTCGATGCCGTAGCCACGTCCGTGCGCGCCGGCCAGCGATACCGCGATGCTGGTCTTGCCGAGGAAGCGTGCCTCGAGCGCCGCGGCCACGGTGCCGGAATAGAGCGTGTCGTCGCCGAGGTTGGCGCCGGCATTGATGCCGGAGACGACGATGTCCGGCTCGAAATCGAGCAGGCCGTTCAGCGCGAGATGCACGCAGTCGGCCGGCGTGCCGTTCACGGCCCAGAAGCCGTTGCCCTGCTGTACGGGCCGCAGCGGCCGGTCCAGCGTCAGGGCATTGGAAAAGGCGCTGCGCTCGCTGTCGGGCGCCACCACCGTAACCTGGCCCAGCGTTTCGAGCGCCTCGGCCAGTGCGGCAAGGCCCGGCGCGAGCACGCCGTCGTCGTTGCTGACTAGAAATCGCATGTAGGTGACCCTGCGGCGCCGGCCGCTGCCAGGCGGTGGCCGGCGAGAATGAAACCGCGATTATCTGGCAGGCTCCGCATCCCGTCCAACCCGCCACGCGGCTTTCTTCCGCCCCGCCCGTAAACATGCGGACACCGGCCCGCCGGCAATCCGCCCCATTCTCATCGGCAAACGCTATGCAGCCGTGCGTTATCCGGTCTCACTCCACCGGCAGGCTGCCTGCATCACTGCCGCGGAGGATGGCCAGTTCACGCAGCACGCTGGTGGCAAACGCCCCCGCAGCCAGCCCGAAACGCAGCTCCAGCGCATCGTCTGCCGGCCATGTCCACTCGAAACCGGTCACGCGCAGACGCAGGGCGCGACGCTGGGCCTCGACACCGGCCCGCTCCAGGGCTTCGACCAGCCCGTCCGCACCCGCCGCCACGGCCTGCTCCAGCACCTGCACGTCGTCTCCCACGGCACTGCCGCCCCGCCCGTACAACGGGCCGGTGGGATGTACCTCCAATGCTGCAAGCCGGGACGCGATGAGTGCGTCGCCCGGCTCCGGCCGGAAGAAGCTGCCGCGCCCGTCCAGCATCAGCACGTCGCCAGCCCGGCATTCATTCCAGCTGCCCTCGCCTATGCGCTCGCCGAGCACGCGATTGAACAGGGCGGAACGCACGGCGGACAGCGCCAGACCTTCGCGATGATTGAGACGCCGCCGCACCGGCCCGCGCAGCAATGCTTCACCGGCCAGCAGATTGGCATTGTCGATGCCGAAGCGCTGCGGTCCGATGTAGTTCGGCACGCCAAGCTGCGCCATCCGGACCAGCCGGGCTTCCACAGCCGCACGCTCGCCCGCGAAGTCACGCAGCATGATGGTAAAGCGGTTGCCCTGGTGCGCGCCGCGGCGCAGCTTGCGGGCATTCCAGGTCTGTGCGAGCAATTCGATGTCGTCGTTCCAGACGGCAGCAAGGTCGGGCAGCTGCCGCGTCGGCAGATGCATGCTGAACCACTGCACGGTGACGGCACGGCGGTCCTTGAGGCCGGCATAGCTGACGGCGTCTTCACGCACGCCGGCAACACGGGCGAGCTGGGCCGCGACCCACGCCGTGTTCTGGTTGCGCTTGCGGATCAGCAGGAAAAGATGCTCCCCCTCGCCGCTGGGCTCGAACCCGAGCCATTCCTCCACGCGGAAATCCTCGGGGACGGCGCGCAACGTCGCCTGCTCCAGCGGCCCGCCATGGGCGAAGGGAAGCGCATCAAGCAGATAAGGTGACCAGTCCATGTTTCTCTCGAGTGCGGCGGCAATCTCGCGGATGCGCCGACGGTTCAGGATGCCGCCATTGCGGCAGCAGATGCAGTTGGCGGAGTTGGCGGCCTAGAATTATTGCGGCAGCAGCATGACGACGGCATGCGCCTCGATGCCTTCGCGGCGCCCGACGAAGCCGAGTTTCTCGGTCGTGGTCGCCTTCACGCTGACATCGCCCGGGGCGATGCCGAGGTCGGCAGCGATGCACTCGCGCATCTGCGCGATATGCGGAGCAAGCTTCGGACGCTCGGCAAGCACGGTGATGTCGGCGTTACCAACCCGATAGCCGCGCGCTGCCATCAGCGCAACGACATGACGCAGCAATCCGCGGCTGTCGGCGCCGCTGAAGCTGGCATCGGTATCGGGAAAATGCTGGCCGATGTCGCCCAGCGCCAGCGCACCGAGGATGGCGTCGCAGAGGGCGTGCAGCGCGACATCGCCATCGGAGTGGGCGACCAGGCCCTGTTCGTGCGCGATCCGGACGCCGCCCAAGGTGACATGGTCGCCGGGCCCGAAGCGGTGCACGTCGATGCCGTGGCCGATGCGGGGGAAAAGGGTGCTCATGAACCGTTCTCCGCTTGCAGGCGCAGGAAGGCTTCCGCCATTTGCAGGTCTTCCGGCCAGGTGATCTTGAGGTTGTCGCGCGCACCCTCGACGAGCAGGGGGCGCTCGCCCAGCAGCTCGACAGCCTGCGCCTCGTCGGTGACGACGATGCCGCGCGCCTGCGCCTCGAGCAGCGCACGGCGCAACAGGCCGAAGCGGAAGACCTGCGGCGTCAGTGCATGCCAGAGATTGTCGCGCGGAACGGTTTCCGCGACTTCGTCGCCGCTGCCGCGCTTCATGGTGTCGCGCACGCGGTTGGCGAGCAGGCCGCCCGCCGGATGCGCCCCGATCTGTCGCAGCAGCCCTTCGATGTCCGCCAGGCGTACGCAGGGCCGCGCCACGTCGTGCACCAGCACCCAGTCGTCCTCCATGGCCTGCGCGGCGATGGCCTCCAGGCCGGCCAGCACGGAATCGGCGCGCTCGGCACCGCCGGTGACGAAGCGCAACACGGAAGGGTCACGATAGTCGAGCTGTTGCGCACGCTCGTCGCCGGCGGCCACCGGCACGACGATGGCTTCGACGGGTAGCTTGGAAAGACGGTCCAGGGTGTGCTGGATGACGGTGCCGCCAGCCAGCGGCAGGTACTGCTTGGGGATGTCGCCGCCGACGCGCAGGCCCTTGCCGGCGGCCGGCACCACCCCCCAGAGTCGCATCAGCGCACTGCCGCCTGCGGCTGTGCCGGGGCAGAGGCGCCGCGCGTGTCCGGATTGCCGGTGACGAGGTAGAAGGTCTCGTTCTGCTTGATCATGCCGAGATCCTGGCGGCTGTGCTCTTCCACTGCCTCGAGGCCGTTCTTGAGGTCTTTCACCTCGGCCTCGAGCACGCGGTTGCGCTCGGCCAGTTTTTCGTTCTCGAGCTGCTGCGTGGCGATCGCCGCCTTCAGCGCACGTACGTCGCGCACGCCGCCCTCTCCGAACCAGAGACTGAACTGCAGCGCCACAAAGGCGGCAAGTGCGATCCCTAGCAAGGTTTTCCCGAAGAGGGTCGTGGGCATGTTTCCTCCAGTCGCCGGTCCGCCACGCAGCGGTCAGCGGCAACCTTTTTCCCTTCGCTCCGGCCGGAGTCGGAGCGAAGGTATTGCTTGTTGTTATTTCAGGCCGCGGAACTCGGCCTTGCCGCGATACGGGGCACGGCGGTCCAGCTCCTGCTCGATGCGCAGCAGCTGGTTGTACTTGGACACACGGTCGGAGCGGCAGAGCGAGCCGGTCTTGATCTGGCCGGCCGCGGTGGCCACGGCGAGATCGGCGATGGTCGCGTCTTCCGTTTCACCCGAACGGTGCGAGATCACGGTCGCGTAGCCGGCCGCCTTGGCCATGTAGATGGCGTCCAGCGTTTCCGTCAACGAGCCGATCTGGTTGTACTTGATCAGGATGGCGTTGCCGACCTTCTGCTCGATGCCCTTCTTCAGGATGGCCGGATTGGTCACGAAAAGGTCGTCTCCGACGAGCTGGCACTTGTCGCCGAGCTTCTGCGTCAGCAGCTTCCAGCCGTCCCAGTCGGATTCGTCGAGGCCGTCTTCGATGGAGATGATCGGATACTTCGCGACGAGACCGGCGAGATAGTCCACGAACTCGGCGGAGGTGAAGGACTTGCCCTCGCCTTCCAGATGGTACTTGCCGTCCTTGTAGAACTCGGAAGAGGCGCAGTCGAGCGCGAGCATGACGTTCTCGCCCGGCTTGTAGCCGGCCTTCTCGATGGCCTCCATG
>JAJNDL010000405.1 GCA_021156385.1 Moraxellaceae bacterium
CTCGATCCACAATTCTTCCGACTGCAGCGGCAGGCCGTCCTGCGCCTTGCCGATGCCCATCGCCCGGCACAGCCGGCCCGGGCCGGAAAGCCACTGGCGTGGCTTGAGGCGCGGAAAGCGCTCAGCCCACAGCTCCTGCCCCGTCTCCGCTGCCAGCGCGCGGATCAGCACGGCCTCCGGTTCGCCGTGGCTGCGCGTCACCGCGTTCAGGCAGTAGTACATGCCGTAGATGAGATAGACGTAGGCGACGCCGCCGGGCGCGAACATGGTCTCCGTGCGCGTCGTGCGCCGGCCGCCGTAGGTATGGCAGGCGCGGTCACCGGCGCCGAGGTAGGCCTCGGTCTCGACGATGAGGCCGGAGAGATAAGTGCCGTCCGGCAGCACGCGGCAGAGCCGGGCGCCCAGCAGCTCGCGCGCGACCAGCTCAGTGTCGCGCCGGTAGAAACTGGCGGGCAGCGGCTTGCGCGTCATGCGCCCCCGCCTCCCGGCAGGTCGAATTCGAAATCGCTGCGCTCGCCAGGCCCGCTGTCGGTGAAGCCCTGCTCCACAAGGCGGATGCGCTCCCGCCCCATAAGCAGCACGGTGGAGGCGCGGGTGCCGTAGCGCGGCGAGCGGATGAAGAGCGGCGACAGCATGCGCTCCATCTCGAGGCCGACGCCGGTATCGGGCAGGTACTCGTCCGGGGCCGGGTCGGCATCGGCCAGTAGCCGCAGCAGGCTGTCCACGTCCGGCGCGGCCTGCTGCGCCGCCAGGCCGGCGTGCGCCTTCTCGACCTTGGGCCAGGGCGTGTCCAGCAGGTGGTTGCTGAGCGCATGCACGCCGGGCGCGAGGCG
Organism: Moraxellaceae bacterium; assembly: GCA_021156385.1. Classification (GTDB taxonomy): domain Bacteria; phylum Pseudomonadota; class Gammaproteobacteria; order Pseudomonadales; family Moraxellaceae; genus UBA2031. The sequence goes on from JAJNDL010000405.1 coordinate 834, forward strand.
GCGCGGCGGCATGCCGCGGTTGGACAGCACGACGAGCTCGTCGCCCGCCCCGAGCAGCAGGTTGAAGCCGCTGTAGCGGTCGGCCTCCGCCATCACCGCCTGGGCATGCGTCATGGGCTCGGCGTCGCCCTGCAGGAAGCTGCTCACCAGCAGGCCGCGCGAGCACTCGCCCCGGGGGGCGCCGGGTTCGCGGTAGTTGGTGAGGGCGGCGAAGCGGCCACTCCGGGTCACGCCCAGCCAAGTGCCGCCGGCAACCAGGTCGCGCCCGGCCAGGAGCTCGGGCGCCTCCGGCCAGAAGCGCGCCGGCGCCGTGGCGCGGTGATGGAACTCGTCGCGGTTCGCGGCCAGCACCAAGGGAAAATCGGGATGGGCCTGCCAGGCCAGGACGATCAGGCACATGTCGGGACACGCGAACAGTTCATAGAGAACCAAGGCCATGCAAGAATGCCGGCCTTGTTTTAGCAGATAACGGACCTTCCTGTGCTGACCTATCCCCAGATCGATCCCATCGCCATCCATGTCGGCTCGGGCGGCATCCACTGGTACGGCATCATGTACCTGCTCGGCTTCGCCGCCGGCTACGGCCTCGCCCTCTGGCGCGCCCGCCAGAGCCAGGGACACTGGAACGGCGACATGGTCAGCGACCTGGTCTTCTACGTCGCCCTCGGCGTCATCTTCGGCGGCCGCCTGGGCTACGTGCTCTTCTACGGCTTCCCGCGCTTCCTCGACGATCCCCTCTGGGCGCTGCGCGTCTGGGAGGGCGGCATGAGCTTCCACGGCGGCCTGCTCGGCGTGCTCGTCGCCATGGGCATCTTCGCCTGGCAGTACAAGAAGAACTGGTGGGACGTCATGGACTTCGTCGCCCCCCTGGTGCCGCCCGGCATCCTCTTCGGCCGCCTCGGCAACTTCATCGGCGGCGAGCTCTGGGGCCGTCCGGTGGCCGACCCCAATTTCCCGCTGGCCATGGTCTTCCCGCATGTCGACGTGCTGCCGCGCCACCCCTCGCAGCTCTACGAAGCCGTACTGGAGGGCCTCGTGCTCTTCATCGTGGTGTGGTGGTTCTCCAGCAAGCCGCGGCCACGCATGGCGGTCGCGGCCGTGTTCACCATCGGCTACGGCATCGCCCGCTTCATCGTGGAATTCTTCCGGGAGCCCGATGCCGACAAAGGCTTCGTCTTTTTCGACTGGATGACGATGGGCCAGATCCTGACCGCCCCCATGATCCTCGTCGGCCTGTTAGTCTTGGGGCTGGCCTATTACACCAGGTTCGGAGAACGGGCCCCATCATGAAGCAATACCTCGATTTCATGCGCCACGTGCGCACGCACGGCACCTTCAAGTCCGACCGCACCGGCACCGGCACGTATTCGGTGTTCGGCTACCAGATGCGCTTCAACCTGGCCGACGGCTTTCCGGTGCTGACCACCAAGAAGCTGCACCTGAAATCCATCATCCACGAGCTGCTCTGGTTCCTGAAGGGCGAGACCAACATCCGCTACCTCAAGGAAAACGGCGTCTCCATCTGGGACGAATGGGCCGACGAGCACGGCAACCTCGGTCCCGTGTACGGCTACCAGTGGCGCTCCTGGCCCACGGCCGACGGCCGCCACATCGACCAGATCACACAGGTCATCGAGCAGATCAGGAGCAATCCGGATTCGCGCCGCCTCATCGTCTCGGCCTGGAACGTGGGCGAGATCGAGAACATGGCGCTGCCGCCCTGCCACGCCTTCTTCCAGTTCTACGTGGCCGACGGCAAGCTCTCCTGC
>JAJNDL010000024.1 GCA_021156385.1 Moraxellaceae bacterium
GTGACGTGCAGGCCGGACGGGTTCCAGCTCAGGGCCTTGGCCTTGGGCAGGCCGAATTTGAGGTTGCGGCGGACGGGGTCGATGTTGTGGACGTTCATGACAGATCTCATTCTTATTGTGAACAAACGTTCACAGAATATAGGACCGGCCTTTTCAGGGCGTCAACAAGCAGTTGTCTTTGTTAGGTTTTCTGATCGGTCATTAATGGCCAAGCCTGTTAAAAAACGCGTAAACACTTTTTGAGAGCCGTCAGCCAAGCCGCTGATTTGCCACGGATATCGTGACATTGGCCAATGTTACAGTTACCAAGCGACTTCCCGACGAACGGAGGTCGTAATGGCGGGAGGCAAGGCCGGCCCCCTGGGGCGGAGTACCGGAAAGCGTGCCGCCTACGCCCCGCGCCGGTCCACGTACTCGATATAGCCCCGCCCTGCCGCCGGCCGGCCGTCGCGCCTTCCTTCCCAGCGGAAACCGCCAACGAAGCCCGCACCGATGCCAAACAGCATCGGCGTGTCCACCGTGGCGTCGATCTCGAACAGGCGGCGGCCGGACCGGGCCTGCACGCTCCAGCGGAAGGTCCGCGGCAGCACGGTCTCGCGGCCGTCCGGTGCGACGCCGGGCGCGGCCTGCGTGGTCAGCACCCGCAGGCGCACGTCGCCGTCGATGCGTTCGGCGCCGCCGCCCGCGCGGCGCAGGTAGGCGCCGGTCAGCACCGCCGCGCCCATCACTTCGCAGTGCGCGAAGAGGAGCTGCGTGTCGGCATCGAGGTTGATGACCTGGTAGCTGAAGAAATCCCAGGGCAGCTTGAGGCGCGGCGGCAGGCTGCGGTTGACGAGCGCATAAGGCGACATGCCGCGCGCGTATTCGTACGTGCAGAGGCCGGCCACGGGCAGCACTTTCCCTTCATGGGTCAGCGTGCCGTGATAGCGCGTGAGCAGGCTCAGGTGCTGGTAGACCGCGCTGTGCGCGAACCAGGTGCACTCGCCGGTGGCGGTGAGCGCGAGGTCCAGCGCAAAGCCGGGACGTTCGCTGCGCACGCGGAACTCCGGATAGCGGCCGCTCAGCTCGAGCGCAGCGCCGAAGCGCAGGAGGCTGCCGTCCTCCTTCAGCGTCATGCCCTCCGGCATGGCGTAGTGCGTGAAGTGGCCGTCGACGGCGGCGGCGGTGCCGTGCACCAGCGTCGCCGCGCGGCGCGGCCCGCCGTAGCGTTGCGCCACCGCGTCGTTGTCGAAGGCACGCATGCCGGTGCCGCCGAGGATGGCGGCGCAGGCCAGGAAATGATGCGGCGCCGGCAGGTCCGGAATCATCACGCCGTAGTGCGTCACGCCATACGGGCCGGCGCCGGCATGCGGCGGACAGCGCAGCGGCTCGGGCCGCGCATGCACGTCGCCCGGTCGCACCACGCCGAACACCCGCGCCATCACGCCGCCCAGCAACCGCGCCTGCGCGCCGCGCAGTCCCCCGGGAACGCGCGCGCTGTCCACCAGGCCGACGGGAGCCGTGCCGGCGCTCATTGCATTCTCGATGACCGTCATGACTTCTCCTGCCGCAGCTTCAGTGCAGGCCGTCGCGCGCGGCGGCGGCACGCGCCGCCGGCGAGCGCGCGAGATAGTCCAGCGCCTGCTGCGTATCGCCCTCGGTGACCGGATGGAAGCGCGGCGACACCCAGGGCAGCGTCTTGCGCACGATGAAGCTGAAGGTCGGCACGTTCTCGGTGCGCCGGCCGGTGCGCTCCAGCTCGAGCAGCATGCGCGGCAGCGAGCGGCGCGAGAGCCACTGCGCGTAGGCGTTCTTGTCCTGCTTGCCGAGCGCGCGGCCGCCTTCGGCGAGGAAGTAGAGGAAGAGCGGGAACACGATGGCCATCAGCGCCTGGCGGCTGGCGTAGAAGCCGAGCTCGGTGCGGCACAGGTGCGCGAAGAGGTCGAAGGCCACGGTGCGGTGCTCGACTTCCTCGGCAAGATGCCAGCGGAAGAGATCGGCCATGACCGGATGCGCGCGGTCCCAGCTCCGGTTGTCCATGCACCACTGGCCGAGCAGGCCGGTGAAATGCTCGATGGCGGCGATGATGCCGACGCGCGCGATCAGCCAGCGCTTCTCCAGCAAGGGCCGCTTCAGCGCCGGCACGCCGAAGGGCGCGTCGCCGAGGAAGCGCTCGAACAGCCACTCCGCCTTGCGCCGGTAGGTGTCGGTGTCGAGGCCGTGGGCCTGCAGGAACTGCTCGGCCTTGGCGTGGCTGCGCGCGTGGATGGCTTCCTGGCGAATGAAGCCCTCGACGTCGGCGCGCAGCTGCGCATCGCGCACCAGCGGCAGCGCCTGGTTGTAGACACGGCAGAACCACAGCTCGCCGGCAGGCAGCAGCAGGTTGATGCCGTTGATGAGGTGGGTGGCAAGCGGATCATCCGGGATCCAGTGCAGGGGAACGTCCTGAAAGTCGAACTGCACGCGACGGGGTTTCAGCTGATGACGCACGGCTGCGGCCATGAAGCTCTCCAGTCTGTCTTTCTTCCGGGGGTCAGGGGGTGATGTCGATACGCGCGGCGAGGCGCGAGAGGCCCGGCGCAAAGCGGCTCAGGAGGCGCGTGGTCCACGCCTCGGCGCCGACCAGCGCCAGCGCCGGGTTCTTCTGCAGCGCGCGGAACACGGCGGCCGCCACGTCCTCGGGCGCGAAGTTGCGGCGTTTGTAGAGCGCGTCGGCTTTGGCGCGCTTCCTGGCCTGCTCTTCCTCGGTAAGGCCGGCGTACACCGTGGCCGTCGCGATGCCGGTGGGCACGAAGCCCGGGCAGATCGCGGTGACGCCGATGGCGTGCCCGGCCAGTTCCGCGCGCAGGCATTCGGTGAGCATGTGCACCGCGGCCTTGCTGGTGGAGTAGGCGGCGAGCTTGCGGTTGGGCGCGAAGGCGGCCGCCGAAGCGACGTTGACGATGTGGCCGCGGCGTCCGGCCGCGACCATCTGCTGCGCGAAAAGGCGCGAGCCGTGGATGACGCCCCAGAGGTTCACCTTGAGGAGCTTGTCCCAGTCGGCGACGGAGGTCTCGAGCAGGCCGCCGGCCATGCCGATGCCGGCGTTGTTGACCACGATGTCGGCACCGCCGAATTCCTGCTCCACTTCGCGCGCCAGCGCCTCCATGGCTTTCGCGCTGCCGACGTCGACGGTGCGCGCCCAGGCGTGCGCCCCGAGCAGGCGGCAGAGTTGCGCGGTGCGCTCGGCGGCGGCCGTGTCGATGTCGACGCAGACGAGCGCGGCGCCCTCCTCCGCCAGCTTCAGCGCGGTGGCGCGGCCGAGGCCGGAGCCGGCCCCGGTGACCACGGCGAGCTGGCCCGTGAGCGGCAGCGCGCTGCGCGCCGGAGCGACGCGCGCGCGCTGCAGCGCGCCGTTGAGGCCGCCGCTTTCCACGCCTTCGACGAACTCGTGGATCCAGGCGGCAAGGCGGTCGGGATGGCTGAGCGGCACCCAGTGGCTGGCGTCGATGTCGCGGCGGTAGAGCTCGGGCACCCAGCGGTGCAGGTCTTCATAAAGTTGCGGGCTGGCGTAGTTGTCGCGCAGCGGCACGATGAGCTGCACCGGGCAGGCGGCGTAACGCTCCTCGGGGGCGATCAGCTTCTGGCGGAAGTTGGCGCGGTAGAGCTGCACGCCGTGGACACCGTCGGCGGTCTGCGTGGGATTGGGCTCGGCCTCGCGCACGCCTTCGCGCTTCTCGAGATAGGTCGGCCAGAGTTTGCCGAAGCCGGCCTGCCAGCTCGCGGTGGGCAGCACCGGCAGCTGGAAGAAGCCGATGTACCAGGACGACAGCAGCTGCTTCATCACCTTGGCCTTGGCCACCGGTGACAGATTCAGCGTGCGCTCGCGCACCCAGTGCGCGGCGTGGTCGAGCGACGGCCCGGAGATGGTGGTGTAGCTCGCGATGCGCGGCTGCAGGCGCGGCGTCGTCACCGACTCCCAGCTCTGGATCGAGCCCCAGTCGTGGCCGACGAGGTGGAAGGTGCGACCGGGAATCACGGCGTCGACCACGGCCGCGAGATCCTGCGCCAGCAGCTCCAGCGTGTAGGCACGCACGCCGCGCGGCGCGTCGGAGGCGCCGGCGCCGCGCACGTCGTAGGCGATCACGAAATGCTGCTTCGCCAGGCGCTCCGCCACCGGCTTCCAGACGAGGTGGTTGTCGGGGTAGCCGTGCACCAGCACCACCGGCACCTTGCGGGAGTCGCCCCAGGTGACGACGTGCAGCTGCACACCCTCGGCATTCACGCGCAGCGTCTTCATGCCGCCTTCCTCCGCGACGGTTTCGCCGGCGCGGCATCCGCCGGCCAGAGGCCGCGTGCTTTCCAGCGCCGCACGTGCGGCGATTCGTCGTCCAGCCAGAAGGCGTCGTCCTCGGTGATGACGAGCAGCTCCTCGAATTTCGCGCCGACACCGTGGAAGCCGAGGTGCGGCTCCACCGCCCAGAGCCCGGGCACCGGCGCATGGTTGGAGCTATCGTTCGACGACCAGATCGGCGACCAGCCCTGGCGGCGCGCGACGAGGCCGAGCCGGCCCAGCGCCTCCACGGCCTGCAGGCCGAACTTGAACAGCGTGGTCGGCGTCTGCTTCTGGCGCGGCGCCATGGGCTGCACGGTGTGCGCCAGCGTCTCGAAGGGATAGGCCTTGTGCCGCGGCGCATGGCCCTGCTTCAGGATCAGCGCGTCGACGGCACGCGAGACCTCGCTCATGGGCCGGCGCTGCTTGATGAGGTCGAGAATGAGCGTGCGGTGCGCGGCAAGATCGTCGAGCAGCAGGTCGAGGATCGGGTTTTCGCCCAGCACGCCGGCATAGCCGATGTCGGCGACATAGCCGTTCACCACCGGCGCGTTGTCGAGGATGAAAGGCATGTTCTCCTCGAGACGGCGGTTGGTGGGCAAGAACTGCAGCGCCACCTTGAAGCCCTGGAAGGCGGTGCGGTCGCCGAACCAGGCAAAGGGCGAGTGGAACCAGTCGGTGACGCCGTGGTCGAGCAGCCAGACTTCCTGCAGGCGCGCGGCCTGCTTCTCGGTCATGCCGGGCTTGAGCTCCTTGGCCACGGCTTCGGCCGCGGCATAGGCCAGGCGCTGCACGTGGCGGAACTGCTCGAGGTCATGGGCATCGGGCACGTAGCCGCGGGCGGCCGGCGCGGGGGTGTTGATGAGGGGCATGCGGATCTCCCGCCCCACGACGCTGGATAGGGAGAAAGTCGTGAGGCGAGAGCGACGCTAGCCTTTACTTTGACATTGATGAATGACACATTCGCTGAGAACTTGACACTTGGGGACAGCGCATGACCCGCCCGTACTGGGACATCCCCCGCCCCGTCGCCACCACCCGGCTCGTCCTCGAGCTGGCCGCCGACCACGGCGTGGACGCGGCCCGCTGCCTGGCCGGCACCGGCATCGATCCCGCCGCGCTGGAAGACCCCACCGCCGTCGTCGAAGCGGCGCAGGAGCTGCAGCTCTTCCGCAACCTCCAGGCCGCGCTGGGCGCCGACCGCGGCCTCGGGCTCGAGCTCGGCCACCGTGTCCACCCCCTCGCCTACGGCCTCTGGGGCTTCGCCATCCTGAGCAGCGCCACCTTCGGTGGCGCCGTCGACATGGGCCTGCGCTTTTTGCGCCTGACCTCGACCTACTGCCGCATCCGCCCGGCCGTGACGGCGGAGGACGCCATCCTCGTCGTCGACGACAGCGCCGTGCCGGAGGACCTGCGCGCCTTCCTGGCCGAGACCACGATCAGCGCCATCATCAACATGCAGTACAGCCTCGACCGCGTGCGCGTGCCGGTGAAGGAGCTGCGCCTCAAGGGCCCGGCGCCGGCGTACGCCCACCGCTACGAGGAGCTTTACGGCGTGCGGCCGCGCTTCGACCAGGACGCAGACGCCGTGGTCATCGACGTGCAGTGCCTCTTCCTCACGCTGCCGCAGGGCAACGCCCTCACCCGGCGCTACTGCGAGGACGAATGCCGGCGCCTGCTGCAGCGCCGCCGCCGGCTCGCCGGCCTCGCCGGCCAGGTGCGGGACCTGCTGACGCGCAACCCGGCGCACTTGCCCGGCATGCCGGAGATCGCCGCCGAACTGCATATCAACGCGCGCACGCTGCGCCGCCGCCTTGCCGAGGAAGGCGTGGATTTCTCGAGCCTGGTGGAGGAAGTGCGCGGCACCGTGGCCGAGGAGCTGCTGACCACGACCACGCTCAGCCTGGAGGAGATCGCCAGCCGGCTCGGCTACTCGGAGCCGTCGGCGTTCACGCGCGCGTTCAAGCGCTGGAAGGGCGAGGCGCCGCGGGATTACCGGCAGCGCCAGAAAGACGCCGGGGAATAGTCCGGCAAGCGCCGCCGTCTCCGCACGGCGCCGGGCTTACGCGGCCACCACGCGGTTGCGGCCGGCCTGCTTGGCCGCGTAGAGGTTCGCGTCGGCGAGGCGCAGCGTCGTGGCGCCGTCGCCGTCGCAGCCCTGCGCCACGCCGATGCTGAGCGTGACGGTGAAGCGGCGGCCCTCGCAGACGAAGACCTCGGCGGCGAGCTGTTCCGCGATGCGGCCCGCCACGGCCTGCGCCGCGGCGAGATCGGTTTCCGGCAGCAGCACCACGAACTCCTCGCCGCCGTAGCGCGCCGGCACGTCGACCGGAAAGCGCGTGGCGGTCTTCAGCAGCAGCCCGAGCCGCTCCAGCACGAGGTCGCCGGCGCCGTGGCCGTAGCTGTCGTTGATCTGCTTGAAATGGTCGACGTCGCACATCAGCACGCAGACCGGGTGCTGCGTGCGCACCTGCTTGCGGCACTCCTCCTCGAACAGCCGCATGAAGGTGGCGCGGTTGAGCAGGCCGGTCAGGGTGTCGAGGCGCGCCAGGTTCTCCAGGGTGCGGTGGCGGCGCTCCATCAGCGCGAAGAGATAGATGACGGTGGCGATGAAGAACAGCGAGGTGCTGATGGTGAGCACCTGCATGCTGATGTCCCAGAACAGCGCCAGCTGGCTGCCGGTGAACATCGGCGCCGACAGCAGCGGCGCGTAGCGCATGACGCCCGTGCGCACCAGCGGCTCCGCCGCGAGCAGCATGAGCACCGCGACCGCGAGGCCGGGCGCCAGCACGCGCAGCGGAAACCAGATGCGCGCCAGCACGACGCTGGCGAAGAGCATGACCACGAAGGGCGTGTCGAGGTGGCCGTAGAGCAGCACCATGGCGGCCGAACTCACCAGCAGGAAGGTGACGAGGCCGTAGGCCAGCGCCGGCCGTGGCCGCGTCGACAGGAAACGCCGCCAGCAGTAGACGGCGACGCCGGCATACACCAGCACCGCGGCCAGGTTGAGCACGAGCACCAGGCGCAGCACGTCGCGGTCGAAGAGCGCGGCGGCGCCGGGATGGAAGTAACCGATCAGCCCCATGACGGCGAGCTGCACCGCCACCGGTTGCGCCACCAGCGCCACGAACAGGCAGCCGGCGACATCGCGGCGGTGGGTGAGCTGGTCCTCGAGCCAGCGCAGCGCGCGGGAGCCGGCCTTCATGCCGCTTCCCCGGCGCCGACGACGCAGTTGCGCCCGGCGGCCTTGGCGGCATACAGGCGCGCATCGGCGGTGCGCAGCAACGCGCCGGCATCGTCCCCGGCAGAGGTCGCCACGCCCAGGCTCATGGTCACGGCAAAGGGGCGGCCCTGGCTCTCGAACTCGTGCGCGCCGAGCTCCCGGCGCAGGCGTTCGCACACCTTCACCGCGTCGGCATGGGTGCAGCCGGTGAGCAGCAGCGCGAACTCCTCGCCGCCGAGGCGCGCCGCGACGTCGGCCGGGACGCGCAGGCCGCCGGCCAGCACGCGGCCGAGGTGGCGTAGCACGTCGTCACCGGCATGGTGGCCGTAGCTGTCGTTGACGCGCTTGAAGTGGTCGGCATCGCAGAGCACGACGCTGAAGGGCGTGCCGTAGCGCATGGCGCGCTTCTGCTCGGTGTCGAGGCGCTCCATGAAATGGCGGCGGTTGGCGAGGCCGGTCAGGCCGTCCGTGCAGGAGAGCCGCTCCAGCTCGAGGCGCTGCCGGTCGAAACGCGTGAAGGCCCAGAGGATGAGCGCGCCGCCGATCACGATGCCGACGTAGTACTCCTCGACCCGCAGCCAGGCCCACCAGGCGGCCGGCACGCCCTGCACGAAGCTCGCCGGCGGCAGCGCCGGCGCGTAGGGCACCACGCTGGCGTTGATCAGGGCCTGGTAGAGGAGCGCCACGGGGATGTTGAAGCCGGCGACGGCGAGCACGACGCGCCAGCCCAGCAGCGCGCAGCCCACCACCGTGGTCGACACGGTCGCCGTCACGGCAAAGGGCGAGGTGAAGTTGCCGAAGGCCAGGCTGAACAGCAGGTAGCCGAAGCCCTGCACGAATGCCACGGCCAGGGTCAGGCGGGGCAGCGGCGCGTCGTCATGGCGACGTCGCCAGAGCAGCGCCAGCAGCACGGCGTCGAGCGTGCAGAGCAGCAGGACCAGCGCCAGCAGGCCGGTCATGACCTCCGGCCGCGTGGCCGCCAGCTGCGCCGGCGACTGCAGCACCTGCCAGAAATGCCTGCCCAGCAGGGCGAAGAACGGCGCGCAGGCAAGGATGGCGAGAATGGCGCGCCAGGCGGGCGTGAAGGGAATCGGGGAATACGGGCGCGCTTCGGCGATTGCCACCATGACCTGCCTGTGCTCCTGCATCCAATTCACTCCCATGAAAGCCTAGTCGCCCGCGCCCGCACAAGGGTTGCCGCGCACGTGCCGGACTGCCTGCGGCGGCTGACGACCGACGGTACCGGCCGCGGTGCGAAAGCCGGACGACGTCAGACGCCGCCGTCTTTTTTCCACCCGGCGATGCAGCGCACCGCGGCACCGCCGGCCACGGCCACGCGGGCCGCAGTGCCGGCCGCCGCCGCGCCTGCGCCCGGGCTGCGCGCCCGCGGGCCTTCCCGCCTGCGGGCGGCCGCCGCGCAAATGCCGGCCGGCATTTGCCGATTCCGGGGTATGCGACTAAATAGGGGAAAGCCGTTGGCCGCCCGGCTGCAGTCCGGCCACCGCCCCTTTTCCGACGACAGAAGAGCGTCCCGAAGTGCCGACCCGCAAGGATGGGATCCCGCCCGCGGTTGCGCGGACCGCCCCCGGCTCCATGGAAGAGCTGGAGCGCCTTGTAGAGACGCAGTCCGCCGAACTGCGGCGCCTGCGGCATGCCCTGCAGGAGAGCCGCCAGCGCTACGCCGACCTCTTCGGCAACATGAGCGAAGGTTTCGCCATCGGCGAGCCCGTCCTGGATGCGAGCGGCCGGCCCGTGGATTTCCGCCTGCTCGACTGCAACGACGCCTTCACCACGGAAAGCGGTCTCGGCCGCGAAGTCCTCGGCCGGCCGTTGCGCGAGCTGCTGCCGCAGCTGGAGCCGGTCTGGGCGGAACGCTACGGCCGCGTCGCGCTGACCGGCGAGCCGGCGCGCTTCGAGAGCTACAACGCCGACACCGACCGCACCTACGAGATCTTCAGCTACCGGCCCTCCCCCGGCCGCTTCGCCGTGCTCTTCCGCGACATCAGCGAACGCGTGCGCATGGAGCAGGCGCTGCGCG
>JAJNDL010000406.1 GCA_021156385.1 Moraxellaceae bacterium
TCCGGATCGAAGTGGAAGCGGGTGAGGTTGACCTTCACGAGCTTGCCGTCCACCCAGAAGCAGTTTTCCGTGTAGCTGGTCTCGTTCACGCCGCAGGAGAGGTTGATGCCGAGCCGGTGCTCGCCGCTCATGCCGGAGAAGCAGGCCCAGTTCCAGTAGGTTTCGCGGCGCATGAAGCCGGCGGAGAAGTCGTGGTGGCCCTGCGCGCCGATCTCCGAAAGGTCGAAGGTCCGGCCCTGCCAGCGCAGGCTGCCCTGCACGGCGAGACAGGCGGTCTTGTTGGTGTAGACCCAGCCGGTGTAGCCGACGCGGGTGCAGATCGACATCGGCTCGAAGCCGGCCTCGGGCATGACGGCCTCGAGCCGGAAGTCGTCGCCGACGCTCACGGTCAGCGATTTTTCCCGCGGGTTGGCGCGGAAGCCCATGCGGATGTCGGCGCCCTGCCAGCGGAACCGGCTTTCGCCGCTCACCGGGTTATCGGAGAGCTGCATGCCGAGGCCCAGCGGGCTGCGGAAGGAGCGTGAAAAAAGCTCGCCGGTCTCCAGATCGTAGACATAGACAAACGCAGCGCCAACGTGGCGCAGGTGGGCCAGCGCGCAGCCGCAGACCAGGCGTGGGCTGCAGATGCCGAAGTACTGGAATTCCTTGAAGCCCATCCAGTCGGCGAAGCGGCCGGCCGGCCGGCCGAAGGGGGTGTGCAGGCGGAAGTCGGCGCGATTGATGTTGGCCAGCGAGCCGGCGAACTGGCCGAAGCGGGGGCGACCGCCGACGATGAGGGGTTCCAGTTGCGATGCAGCGGTGGCGGGCAGGGTCATGCTGGCTCCAGGATGCTTGGCCAGTCGGCCGGGGTGATGAAGCCGCGCGTGACTTCCTGCCGGTCCAGCAGTCCGACTACGGCGGCAGCCCGATTATCGGCAGCGGCCCGGAGGGCCTCAACGAGCCGGTTCGCCTCCAGCGATGCACCAATCGGGACGGCATCGGTGTCAGGCGCATCAAGGTCCACCGGGGTCAGCCAGTGTTCCTTGGGCAGGCGGATCCATTGCAGTCCGGCGTCCGCGTACAGCGCCAGGAAGTCCTGCTGGGGCATCCACCAGCCGGTGAGGTGGCCGGCGGCCGCCCCGTCCGGCGCCCAGGCGACGAGGTCGCTGTGCGGCGGATAGAACAGCCGGCCCCGGAGCAGGCAGACCGGCTTCGGCATGGGCAGGCCGAGATGTCGCAGCAGGCCGACGGCTTCCGGCCGGCTGGTGAGGCCGAGCTGGTGCTGCAGCAGGCGTTCGACCTTGAGGTCGAGCCGGTCCTTGAGGCCGGGGCCGATCCAGCCGGCATGCGCGCCGCCCGGCGCGACGCCCAGGTAGAACTTCACGGCCACCTCCCAGTGCTGCAGCGCGCCGCTGGCCCGCTCCTCGACGAGGAAGTCCAGCTCGCCCAGGGTGCGGGTCTTCGTGCGCACCGGCAGGTTGTGCGCGACCAGCCGGTAGAGCGGATTGCCGGGCCAGGACAGCCAGAACAGGAGCAGGGTCTCGAAATAGGTGCCGAGGCGGCCGGGGCGCCGGGCGAGCACGTCGCGCAGCGGCGCCGGATGCTGGTCCAGGGCGGCCAGCCAGCCTTCGCTGGCGCGGAAGGCACGTTCGCCCCAGGCGTCGTTCAGCCAGCGCAGGCCGGTACCGGAGGGTTGCAGGAGAGGCGGGCTGGCCAGGACCCAGGCGAGGTCGCGCACCACGGGGTGCCGCCAGCGCCGCCAGGTTGCCTCGCGGAGCGCGGGTGTCTCGTAAAGTGGCAGTGCGGCGGGATCGCGGCCGGTGTCCATGGCGTCCTGCGGACGGTGGAGGATGCCTCCACTAAATCACGATTCGTACGGTGCTGCATGCCTGGCTGATCGCGGGCAACAAAAAAGGCGGATCACTCCGCCCTTTTTCTGCTGCTTTCCTGTCCGTTGCGCTCAGCCGTTCTGCGCCGCCTCGAGGATCTTCACGAAGTCGCCGGACTTGGGATGCCCGCGCACGATCTCCAGCAGCGATTTGCCTTCCGGCCCGCGCGCATTCACGTCGCGCCCGGCCTCCTGGAAGTAGCCGATGAAGCGCTCGAAGTCATAGGCGCGCATGTGTTTGTAGGCCGTCACCAGCACGTGGAAGTCGGTGCTCTCGCCGGCCGGTGCCTGCCGGTCCAGGTAGCCCTTGACGCGTTCGTCGCTCCAGTCTTCGCCGAACCGGGCCGGTTGCGTGACGCCCATGCACTTCTCCGCGGGTTGCTGCTCAGGAAAGGCCGGCACTCTAGGCGGGCGCCCCGCACCGGTCAAGCCGGTTCGCGGTAGGGCTTGCCGTTCGCCAGCACGAGGCCGGAGAGGTGGTTGGCCACGGCCAGCAGCTGCTGGCCGTCGAGGTCGGGCAGCACCTTGCGGATGACCAGGTGGATGGCGCCGCGGATCATGGACACGGCGCCTTCCGAGGCCTTGCGCACGATGACGCCGAGCTTGAGCAGCTCGATGGGGCTCAGCATGTAGATCTCGAGCGCGCGGTCGGTGATCTCGTTGAGCACTTTCTCCAGCTCGGGCTCGTGCTTGCGCGGATC
>JAJNDL010000407.1 GCA_021156385.1 Moraxellaceae bacterium
CGCGCGGGAAGGCATAGTGGCGCTCGATGGTGAAGGTGGCGTGACGGGTGAAGCGATCCGCCGATGTTCCGTTTTCAGTGGTCACGTTTTTTCTCCTTGCCCGGGGCCGGCGCCTTCTTGCGTGCGGGCTTGTGCTGGCTGGCGGCGCGCGCCGCCTCTGCGGCTTCCTGCGCCTGCATCTCGCGCAGGTAGTCCTCCAGCGCGTCGAGCTTGTCTTCCCAGAAGCGGCGGTACTGCTCGACCCAGCCGGCGGCTTCCTTCAGCGGCCCCGCCTCCAGGCGGCAGGGCCGCCACTGCGCCTCGCGGCTGCGCATGATGAGCCCGGCGCGCTCCAGCACCTTGAGATGCTTGGTGACGGCGGGGAGCGTCATGGCGAAGGGCGCGGCCAGCTCCGTCACCGATTTCTCGCCCGAGGCGAGGCTGGCCAGGATGGCGCGACGGGTCGGGTCGGCCAGGGCGGCGAAGGTGGCGCTGAGCGGATCGGCGGACATCGCAGTCTCTCGCTTATTTAACCTTTTGGTAAAATAGGTCGGGCGCGGTCGCAAGTCAAGCACGGCGTCCTGCGCGGGGGCAAAATGCCGGTCGCCCTAGGCCGGTGCTTGAATTCGGCCGGGTGCGGAATCATCTACTCTGGAGTCCGGGCCCAGCCCCGGCCCCGCCACGATCCCGACCCTGCCGAGCCACGCATGACCATCGCCACCCTCAACCAGGATTGCCATTGCACCACGCTGGATGCCGCCGCCCTGCAGCAGGCCTGGCACGACGGCGTCGGGCTCGGCAGCGACGCCGCCAGCTTCTTCGCGCCCTACGGCGTCTACCTCGACACCGCCCAGGTGCAGGCCCTGCAGCAGGCCGTGACGGTGCTGCACCGGGTGCTGCAGCGGCCCGCCGTCATCGACGCCGTGGCGGCGGAGCAGGGCCGCGGCCTGCCGCGCTTCGGCACGCAGGGCGTGTGCATGGGCTACGACTTCCACTTCGATGGCAGCACGCCCCGTCTCATCGAGATCAACACCAACGCCGGCGGCATGCTGCTCAATGCGCTGCTGCTCGCGCACCAGCAGGTCTGCTGCGATTTCATGCAGGGCTTCTCCGCGGATGCCTTCGGTGCCAGCGCGCCGGGTACGCGCCTGCTGCAGATGTTCCGCGAGGAGTGGGCGGCGGCGGGCCGCAGCGGAGAACCGCGGCGCATCGCCATCGTCGACGAGCGGCCCGCGCAGCAGTTCCTCTATCCGGAGTTCCTGCTGTTCAGGAAACTTTTCGAGAGCGCCGGCTGGCAGGCCGTGATCTGCGATCCGCAGGAGCTCGTGCGGGAGGGCGGCCGCCTGCTCGTGCAGGGCGAGCCGGTCGACATGGTCTACAACCGCCTCACGGATTTCGCGCTGCTGGAGCCGGCGCAGGCCCGGCTGCGGGAAGCCTGGCTGGCCGGCGAAGCCGTGGTCACGCCCGACCCCTGGCACCACGCGCTGCAGGCCGACAAGCGCAACCTCGTGCATTTCGCCGATACGGAGTGGCTCGCGGCACACGGTGCGAGCGCGGAGGAGCGCGCGCTGCTGGCGCAGGTCGTGCCGCCGACCCGGCGCGTCGCGGCGCAGAACGCGGACGAGCTCTGGGCGCAGCGCAAGCAACTTTTCTTCAAGCCGCTGCGCGGCTTCGGCAGCCGTGCCGCCTACCGCGGCGACAAGCTCACGAAGTCCGTGTGGGCCGACATCGTCGCCAGCCACGATTACGTGGCGCAGGCCTATGCGCCGCCGGGTACACGCCGTGTACGCGTCGACGGTGAATTGCGCGACATGAAGTTCGATATCCGTTGCTACGCTTACCGGGGCGAGATCCTGTTGCTGGCCGCACGCGTCTACCAGGGCCAGACCACGAACATGCGCACGCAGGGCGGCGGCTTCGCCCCGGTGTTCGCGCCGGCGCTGCCGGCCCTGCAGGGCGCCGCCTGAGGCATCGCCCGCTGCCGGTTTGCCGGAGCGGGGCAGGGCCGGCACGCCGCGCGCGTTAGCCACACCACGGATCCCGCAGCGATTCTCCATTTTGGTTGCTGCGCCGGGCCCGGCCTGCGCATGCAGCGAGGACGGTGCCATGACCGCCAGCGATTCCGGATTCTGTACGGTGCGGGTCACCCGGCATTTCCATGCCGCCTGCTGCTGTGTCTACGACGCCTTCCTGCAGCCGGAAGTCGCGCGTCATTTCCTCTTTGCGACACCGGCGGGGCGCATGATCGTCGCCGAGGTCGACGTGCGCATCGGCGGCGCCTTCACCTTCACCGACCTGCGCGAGGACGGCGCGGTGGAGCACACCGGCATCTATCTCGAGATCGACCGCCCGCACCGCCTCGCCTTCACGCTCAACGTGAAGAAATATTCCGGCGACACCGACCGCGTGACCCTCGACATCATGCCGCGCGGCGGCGGCTGCGACCTCACCGTGACCCACCAGATGCATGCGCGCTGGGGCGAATACGCGGAGCGCACGCGCCGTGGCTGGGCCAGCCTGCTCGAGGGACTCGCCACGGCCATCGCGCTGCTGCCGCCCTCCGTGGTGCGGCCGCAGGCGATGGCGGC
>JAJNDL010000408.1 GCA_021156385.1 Moraxellaceae bacterium
ATTCCGCAGGTGACCGTGGTGCACGGCAACGCCACTGCCGGCGGCGCCTACCAGCCCGGCCTTTCCGACTACGTCGTGCTCATCCGCAAGCGTTCGCAGATGTTCCTGGCCGGCCCGCCCCTGCTCTTCGCCGCCACCGGTGAAGTCGCGACGGAAGAAGAACTCGGCGGCGGCGAGATGCATGCACAGGTCGCCGGGACCGGCGAGTATCTCGCCGAGAACGATAACGACGGCATCCGCATGGCGCGCGAGATCGTCGCCATGCTGAACTGGAAGGAAACCACGGCACAGGTCGGCCAGCCTTGCAGCGAACCGCTGTATCCGGCCGAGGAACTCGTCGGCCTCGTGCCCTCGGACTCCAAGAAACCCTTCGACATGAAGGAAGTCATTGCCCGCCTCGTCGACGGCTCCGACTTCCTCGAATTCAAGAACGAATACGACAGCCAGACCGTGTGCGGCTGGGCCCGCATCGGCGGCTTCGTGGTCGGCATCATCACCAACAACGGCCCCATCACGCCGCAGGGCGCCGCCAAGGCCTCGCAGTTCATCCAGATGTGCGAGCAGACCGGCCGCCCGCTGCTTTTCCTGCACAACACCACCGGCTTCATGGTCGGCACGGAGTCCGAACAGCATGGCGTGATCAAGCACGGCTCCAAGATGATCCAGGCCGTGGCCAACTGCCGCGTGCCGAAGATCTCGCTCGTGGTGGGCGGTTCCTATGGCGCCGGCAACTACGCCATGTGCGGCCGCGGCCTCGACCCGCGCTTCATCTTCGCCTGGCCCAATTCGCGCACCGCCGTCATGGGCGGCGCCCAGGCCGGCAAGGTGCTGCGCATCGTCACCGAGCAGAAGCAGAAGAAGGCCGGCATCGAGGTGAATCCGCAGATGCTGGATTTCATCGAGCAGAGCACGGCGATGAAGCTGGACGAGCAGAGCACGGCGCTCTTCAACACCTCGCGCCTGTTCGACGACGGCCTCATCGATCCGCGCGATTCGCGCAAGTTGCTCGTTTTTTTGCTGCAGACCATCGCGGAAGCGGAAGCCCGCACCCTGAACCCCATCAGCTTCGGCGTGGCGCGTTTCTAGCGCTGTTCTTCACGCCAGCTACCCACCAGGAGCCACAACAATGAAATTCACCCAGGAACACGAGGAACTCCGCCGCACCGCGCGCAACTTCGTCGAGAAGGAGATCAACCCCTACGTCGACCAGTGGGAGGAAGACGGCATCTTCCCGGCCAAGGAACTCTTCAAGAAGATGGGCGACCTCGGCCTGCTCGGCATCTGCAAGCCCACCGAGAACGGCGGCATGGGCCTCGACTACTCCTACAACCTCGTCGTCGTGGAAGAGCTCGGCCGCATCACCTGCGGCGGCGTGCCCATGGCCATCGGCGTGCAGACCGACATGGCGACGCCCGCCCTCGCCCGCTTCGGCTCGCCCGCGCTGCGCGAGAAATACCTGGCGCCCGCGATCGCCGGCGACATGGTCGCCTCGATCGCCGTCTCCGAGCCGCATGCCGGTTCCGACGTCGCCGCCATCAAGACCACGGCGGTGAAGGATGGCGACGACTACGTCATCAACGGCACCAAGATGTGGATCACCAACTCCACGCAGGCCGACTTCCTCTGCCTGCTGGCCAACACCTCCGACGGCAAGCCGCACGCCAACAAGTCGCTGATCGTGGTGCCGACCAACCTGCCCGGCATCACCTTCTCGCGCAAGCTGAACAAGCTCGGCATGCGCTCCTCCGACACCGCGCAGATCTTCTTCGACAATGTGCGCGTGCCGCAGAGCAACCTGATCGGTGCCGAAGGCATGGGCTTCATGATGCAGATGATGCAGTTCCAGGAAGAGCGCATGTACGGCGCCGCCAACGCCCTGGGCGGCATGGAAAGCTGCGTCGAGAAGACCATCGAGTACTGCCGCACGCGCACCACCTTCGGCCAGCCCCTGATCGACAACCAGGTCATCCACTTCCGCATGGCCGAGCTCATGACCGAGATCGAGGCACTGCGCGCCCTGGTCTACAAGGCCTGCGAAGCCCACATCGGCGGTACCGACCCGATGGAAGTCACCCGCCTCGCCTCCATGGCCAAGCTGAAGGCCGGCCGCCTGATGCGTGAAGTCACCGACTCCTGCCTGCAGTACTGGGGCGGCCAGGGCTTCATGTGGGAAAACCCGGTGGCCCGCGCCTACCGCGACGGCCGCCTGCTCTCCATCGGCGGCGGTGCGGACGAAATCATGCTGGGCATCATCTGCAAGCTGATGAACATCCTGCCCTCCAAGAAGAAAAAGGCCGAGTGAAGCGGCGCCTGTCCGTGACGAGGCACGGGACGGAAGCGCCGCGCGCTGTCGGCGCGGTTCTGTCCCACACTGTCTGACTCACCCGGGCAAAGGATACGGAGCGAATCCATGAGCTTACCGACGACTGAAACCCTGCTGTTGCGCGAGGACGGCTTCGTCCTCCACGTCACGCTGAACCGTCCCGAATCGCGCAACGCCATGAGCCTGCAGATGACGGAAGAGCTGCGTGCGGTCTTCACCGCCATCCACGGCAGCGACAC
>JAJNDL010000409.1 GCA_021156385.1 Moraxellaceae bacterium
TGGTGCCATCATTACCAGGCCTGCGGGCATCCTGTGTATTTCGTTACCGAGCAATGGTTCGAGCGCGTGTACCGTCCGGTGCTGGAGGAAGAAAAGCGCCGCGAGTCCATCAACCGCAAGCGCAATCCCTTCGGACGTCGCGGTGTGGAGTTCTAGGCCGAGGCGAGTACCCGCCACGAAGTGAGGAAGACATGGAGTATCGGCAGGGAAGCCTCGTACTGCTGTTGGCCATGCCCGCCGTCGCTGTCGCCGCGCCGGAAAACTTTGGCGTCATCGATATCGCCGGGCATCGCCATCCGCAGTTCATCTACGCCGAGCCGCGTCATGGCAGCGCCGCCGCAGCGGGGCGCGAACCCGTCTACCTGCACGTGCCGCGCGACCAGACCAAGCAATGGTCGCGGTATTGCAGCCTCTACAAGGCCTGCGACCGGCCGGCCTTCTTTGTCAGCGAGGAGTGGTTCTACGGCACTTTTCTCGGCATGGCGAAGGACAGCGTAGAAACGGAAAGTGCTGCCGGCGATGGCGCGCCCGGTGTGCATCGGTAGCGAATGCGTCACCCGCGGCCCGCGGCCGCGGACTTGCATCTACGCTGTTGGTCAGGCGATTGGCGTGGACGCGGTTCGCAGTCGGGAGGGCGCAGCATGACGGCAGAGGCGGCACTGGAAGCGGTGCAGGGACTGCAGGCGATTTTCGGCCATCACGAAGGCAGCCGGCCGGTGCATGCCCACGGCCTGCTGCTGCAGGGCGTGTTCACGGCGACTCCGGCGGCGGCGCGCCTCACCCGGGCCGCGCACATGCAGGGCAGCCCGGTGCCGGTGACGGCACGTTTCTCCAACGGCAACGGCCATCCGGCCGCGCCGGATTTCCTGCCCGATGTGCGCGGCTTCTCGGTGAGCTTCCATCTCGCCAACGGCCAGCGCAGCGACATCGTCGCGGCAACGCTGCCGCGCTCGCCGGTGCGCACGCCGGCCAGCGCCCTGGCCCTGGTGCGCGCATTGCGCCCGCGGCTCACGCTGCCGCTGCGCTTCGGCATCTATGCGCTCACCCACCCCGAGTTCCTGCGCACCGCGCCGGCCAACCTGCGCGCGGTGCTCACCTTGCCGGCCAGTTACGCCAGCACCAGCTACCACGCGCTGCATGCCTACAAGTGGCTGACACCCTACGGCAGCGAGCGCTTCGTGCGCTACCGCTGGGTGCCGGAGCAGCGGCGGCGCCTGGCCTGGTGGCGCGCCCTGCGCCGCGGCCGCCGCTACCTGCAGGAGGAGATTGCCGAGCGTCTGCGCGAGGGGCCGGTGCGCATGCACCTGCAGGTGCAGGTCGCCCGGCCCGGCGATGCCGTCGACGATGCCTCGGCGCCCTGGCCGGCGGACCGCGAGGTCGTCACCGTCGGCACGCTGGAGTTGCAGGCGCCGGCGCGTCAGGGGGAGGCGGAGTGGGTCTTCGATCCGTTGCGCCTCACCGACGGCATTGAACCGAGCCGCGATCCGCTGCTGCAGTTCCGTACCCAGGTCTATGCTGCCTCCGCGGAACAGCGGGGTGCGACGCACCGGCCGCAGCACATCCGCGCCGCGTAGGCGAAGCGGCAATGTTACGTAGCGGAATTCGCACGTGACGTTGCAAATTTTGACGCGCTGCATACCTGCCGACTGCACGATATGCTGCGTCGCAAATATCGTGTGCCCAATTTCCTGCGCATCGCCAACCGATGGGTACAGATCGGTCTTTCCGGGGATGGGCAGGCGGCGTCGTTGCCATGAAAAATCTTCCTGCCGGGGTTACTCCCGCCCGGACAAGGAGGATGCAATGAACGTGCAGAGCGAAGAGTTGCTGCGCCTGGCCAGCCAGGCCGGCTTGCAGATCAGTGTCTATTCCGAAACCTACCCGACCATCACGCGGCAGCTCGCGAAATTCGCCGAGCTGGTCGGGGCTGCCGAGCGCGAGGCCTGCGCGAAAGTCTGCGAAGGCATCCGCCGGGAGCACGACCGCGTCGCCTCCGACTACTGGGAATTCTTCCTGCCTACCGAATGCGAGGACGCCGCCTCGCGCAGTGCCGGCGAGTGCGCCGACGCCATCCGCCGCCTCGCGGAGAAGCCTGCCCGGCCGCTTGCCGCGGAAACCTGAGCGCTGCCACCCGCTGCGTTCGTGCCGCCGCCCGCCGGCTCCGGCTAGAATGGCGCGAGTCCACGGCCGAACGCAGCAGATGAATTCCTCCCCCCGGCGCATTGCCCACCTCGACATGGATGCGTTCTACGCTTCCGTCGAGCTGCTGCGCTACCCGCAGCTCAAGGGTCTGCCGGTGGTCATCGGCGGGCGCCGCCGCAGCGAGGATGCCGTGCTTGCCGAGGCGGCCGCGAACGGCACGCTGGACCGCATTCCCCTCGAACGGTTCCCGCGCATCCGCGATTACGTCGGACGCGGCGTCATCACTACCGCCACCTATGCCGCGCGCCAGTTCGGCGTCGGCTCGGCCATGGGCATCATGAAGGCCGCCAGGCTCTGCCCCGACGCCATCATGCTGCCCGTCGACTTCGACGAATACCGCCGCTACTCGCGGCTCTTC
>JAJNDL010000410.1 GCA_021156385.1 Moraxellaceae bacterium
GCGACTCATGGGCGTGAACGTGAACCACGTGATCTCCATGACCTTCATCATCGGCTCCTGCCTGGGAGCGGTGGCCGGCGTCATGGTCTCCGCCAACTATGGCCAGGCGCATTCCTACATGGGCTTCCTGCTCGGCCTGAAGGCCTTCTCCGCGGCGGTGCTGGGCGGCATCGGCAACCTGGCGGGCGCGGTCATCGGCGGCTTGCTGCTCGGCATCATCGAGTCGCTGGGTGCGGGCTACATCGGCGACTTCACCGGTGGCGTGCTGGGCTCGCAGTACCAGGACGTGTTCGCCTTCATGGTGCTGATCCTGGTGCTGGTGTTCCGGCCCTCCGGCCTCATGGGCGAGCGCGTGGCGGAGCGGCCGTGATGAGCAGTGCGTTGACGAAGATCCCGGGCAAGGTCTGGATCGCCTACGGTGCGCTGGCGCTGGCCCTGCTGGTCGCGCCCTTCCTGCTCGGCGGCGCCTTCGCTATGCGGTGGGGGCGTATCTCTTCGCCATCCTGGCCTCGCCGCATTTCGACCTGCATGTCTCGGCCTGGATCATCCTGCCCATCGGGGCGGCGCTGGCCTGCCTGGCCGGCGCCACGCTGGGGGCGCCGACCCTCCGGTTGCGCGGCGATTACCTCGCCATCGTCACGCTGGGCTTCGGCGAGATCGTGCGCCTCTTCATGAACAACCTCGACCGTCCGGTGAACATCACCAACGGGCCGCAGGGGATCAACCTCATCGACGGCATCTCGCTGTTCGGCTACCGCTTCGAGAGCGGCTTCACGCTGTTCGGCACGCGCTTCTCCAGCGACTACGCGTACTACTACCTCTTCCTCGCGCTGGCGCTGCTCACCATCTTCGTCTGCGTGCGGCTGGAGAACTCCCGCATCGGCCGCGCCTGGGTCGCCATCCGCGAGGACGAGATCGCCGCGCAGGCCATGGGCATCAACACGCGCAACGTGAAGCTGCTGGCCTTCGCCATGGGCGCCAGCTTCGGCGGCATCGCCGGCGGGCTGTTCGCGGCCTTCCAGGGCTTTGTCAGTCCCGAATCCTTCACGCTGATGGAGTCGGTGATGATCGTCTGCATGGTGGTGCTGGGCGGCATGGGTCACATTCCCGGCGTCATCCTGGGCGCGGTGCTGCTCACCATCACGCCGGAATTCCTGCGCGACATCATCAATCCGCTGCAGCGCAGCCTCTTCGGCCGCATGATCGTGGACCCGGAGAACCTGCGCATGCTGCTGTTCGGGCTGGCGTTGATCGTGGTCATGCTGTTCCGGCCGGCAGGCCTGTGGCCGTCGGCGCGCCGGCGCGAGGAGCTGGAGGAGGGCGTCCATGACTGACCTGCTCCAGCTGAAGAACATCGAGAAGCGCTTCGGCGGCCTGAAGGCGCTGAATGACGTCAGCCTCTGCATCCCGGACAGCTGCGTGTACGGCCTCATCGGTCCCAACGGCGCCGGCAAGACCACGCTGTTCAACGTCATCACCGGCCTCTACCAGGCCGAGAGCGGCGAGCGCATCTTCGCCGGCGAGACCCTGCCGCTGAAGCTGAAGCCGCATGCCATCGTGAAGCGCGGCATCGCCCGCACCTTCCAGAACATCCGCCTCTTCAACCACATGAGCGCGCTGGAGAACGTCATGGTGGCGCGGCACGCCCGCACCCGCACCGGCGTGCTCGGCGCCATCACGCGCCATACCTTCGCGCGGGCCGAAGAAAGGGCGATCCGCGACCGCGCCCACGAGCTGCTCGGCTATGTCGGCATCGGCCGCGCCGCGTCACGCCTCGCCAGCGAGCTTTCCTACGGCGACCAGCGCCGCCTGGAGATCGCCCGTGCACTGGCCACCGAGCCGAAGCTGCTGGCGCTGGACGAACCCGCCGCCGGCATGAATCCCACCGAGACCAACGGCCTGCGCGAGCTCATCACGCGCATCCGCGGTGACGGCATCACCGTGCTGCTCATCGAGCACGATGTGAAGCTGGTGATGGGGTTGTGCGACCGCGTTGCGGTGCTGGATTTCGGGCAGAAGATCGCCGAGGGCACGCCGGCGGAAGTGCAGGGCGATGCGCGCGTGATCGAAGCCTATCTCGGGAGCGGTGCGGCATGAGCCTGCTGAGCGTGGAGAACCTTGCCGTCGCCTACGGCGGCATCCAGGCCGTGAAGGGCATCAGCCTCACCGTGGAAGAGGGCGAGCTGGTCACGCTGATCGGCGCCAACGGCGCCGGCAAGACCACGACGCTGAACACGCTGGGCGGCCTGCTGCCGGTCAATGGTGGGAAAATCCGTTATGCCGCGCAGGACCTGGCTGCATTGCCGGCGCACGACCGCGTGCGCCACGGCCTGGCGCTGGTGCCGGAAGGCCGCGGCATCTTCGGCCGGCTCACGGTGGCCGAGAACCTGCTGATGGGCGCCTTCCACCGCAACGACAAGCCTGCCATCCGCAGCGACCTCGACAAGGCCTACGAGCTCTTTCCGCGCCTCAGGGAGCGCGAGCAGCAGCTCGCCGGCACGCTCTCCGGCGGTGAACAGCAGATGCTGGCCATTGGCCGCGCGCTGATGAGCCGTCCCAGGCTGCTGCTGCTCGACGAACCCTCCATGGGTCTCGCGCCCCTCATGGTCGAGAAGATCTTCAGCATCATCCGCGAGATCAACGCGCAGGGCGTCGCCATCCTGCTCGTCGAACAGAACGCACGCCTGGCACTGGCGGCGGCGCAGCGTGCCTATGTGATGGAGTCGGGCTGCATCACGCTACAGGGCGTCGCTGCCGAGCTGGCCGCCGACGAGCGCGTGCGCGCCGCCTATCTCGGTCACTGAGCCGGGCGGCCCGGCG